>JAHIVM010000249.1 GCA_018816665.1 Candidatus Zixiibacteriota bacterium | reverse complement strand
TTGATCAACCGCACCCTCTCCCTCATGGCCAAACACCCGCTCGCCGCCCCGCAGGGATTGATCCTGTGCCAGCACGATACTTCTGAGAGAATCGTATACAACGAGAGCGTTTTCGAATTGGTGCAGAAGCGGAAGTACGGCAACACGACCTATACGATTCTTACGCCGAAAGAGCCGGCCCAACCGTAATCGGCAGATCCGGTCTATTTGAGTGTCGGTTGGACGGCAATCTCGCGCGCCTTCAACAACTTTCTCAGGAAATTCCGAAACGGGACATTGCGGCACGCCTGGCGGCAGACGGCCGTATCTTCGATACTGGCACAATGCCCCTCACAGGCGGCGGTCCCCATCAGGGTCGCTTCCGGTGCCACGTCGGCAACCAAGTGGGCGAAGTCATCGGATGGGATCACAAACGATGAACCGCAGTCACGGGTTCGATGCACAAAATAGAAGTAGGCGGTGTCGGGAGAGCTTTCGAGAACGGTGATACCGATGGGTTGAATACAGTGGTTGGACAGAATGTCATCGAGCGACATCCAGGTGCCGCACGCATTGCACTGTTTGAATCGTTCGCTATCCACTGGTAGCCCCCAGTTTTGCGCTATGATTAGTCCCTAAAACAATGAATCGGCAGGGTGATTTGATACTTAACAGAAACGGCGCCCCCTGAGAGAGCGCCGTTCATCGATTCGGACCGGAGCATAACCGAGGGTTATTCGTCGGTTTCCGTCTCAACAGTCTTTGCCTTCGAAGCCTTGGCCGCCGGTGCCTTCACCTTGGTCTTGGTTTTGGAGGCGAGATCTTCCTTAATACGGGCCGACTTGCCGGTCAAACCACGCAGATAGTACAGTTTCGCGCGACGGACCTGTCCGACACGAATCCGCTCGATCTTGGCAACATTGGGTGAATGGAACGGGAACACACGTTCCACGCCGATACCCGAGGAGATTTTTCTGACAGTAAATGTCTCGCCGGTACCGCCGCCGCGTCGACCTATCACCGTACCCTGGAAAACCTGGATACGTTCTTTGTCACCTTCTTTGATTTTGTAATGGACGCGGACGGTATCGCCGGCGCCAAAAGCCGGGTGATCATCCCGGAGATAGCTTTTCTCAATCTGTGCTATCTGTCTCATTGCTCCGTCCTTTCTCTATCATCAATCGTTCTTGTTTTCGTTCAATATCTTCAATTCTTGTTTCGTCAAATCGGCATTGTCCAGGAGGTCCGGCCGGTTTTTTGCGCACTTGGCTATCGCCTGCGCCCGACGGAAGATCCTGATCTCGGCATGGTTCCCGGACAGTAACTCCTCCGGGACCGTCAGTCCGGCGTATTCGGCATCGCGCGTATACACCGGGGCGCCCACCAGTTGATCCATATGCGAATCATCAAGGGCGGACTCAAAATTGCCGAGCACTTTCGGGATCAGCCGCGCGATGGCATCCACCATCACGACCGCGGCCGGTTCACCGCCGGAGAGGACATAGTCGCCGATGGACACTTCATCGATGTCGTACAATTCGATGATGCGTTCATCGACACCCAGGTAGTGGCCGCATATCATGACCACTCGCTCCAGCAGGGAGTACTCGATAGCGCGTCGCTGGGAAAACAACTTCCCGGCCGCGCTGGTCAGGATGATGCGTTCCGGCCGGTCGGCGTTGCCGCCGTCCTGCCGACGTTGGTATCCCAGCGCATGCAGGCACCGGTCCAGCGGCTCAACCTTGAGTACCATACCTCCGCCACCCCCGAACGGTGCATCGTCAACCGTCCGATGTTTATCAGTGGCGAAATCCCGAAGGTGAATGATTTCGATGTCAAAGAGCTTCTTGTCCCACGCTTTCCCGATCAATGACTGCTTCAGCGAAAGACTGAAGTAGTCCGGAAACAACGTGATAATCTCAAACTTCATTGTCCTGTCAACTGCCGGTTTTGTCAATCAGGCCGGCCCGAAGGATCACGACCCGCTTGTTGGCAATATCAATCTGCTTCACGAACTCCGCAACCGCAGGGACCATCAGCTCCCGGCCGGCCTCATCTTCAACCAGATACACGTCGTTGGCCGGGTACCGCTGGACATCAACGATGGTCCCGAGCTTTTCCTCCGACTCCAAATCAATCACGGCACTACCCACCAGATCAAACACATAGAAGGTGCCGTCGGGCAGGTCAACCAGCTGGTCGGACGTTACAGCCAGCGACAGGTTGGTCAGCTTGGATGCTTCCTCGGGGGTATTCACTCCCGAGAGTTTCAGCACGGGTCGTCCCCCCACCAGGGTGGAGGACAGGATCTTCACGCGCTTCCAGGCACCGCGAGTTTCCACATAGATCTCTTTGAGATCCAGAAACCGCTCCGGGAAATCGGTGGCGGGCGTGACGTTGATTTCGCCACGGACCCCCCGACGCCGGCCCAGTTTCCCAACAATTATGAACTTCTCGGGCGACACCAGCTATTCAAGTATTTCCAACACCGCACGTTTGCCGAGACGGGCGGCTCCCGCCGCCAGCAAGGTACGGATCGCTTTGGCCGTTTGGCCGTTTTTCCCGATCACTTTCCCCAGATCTCCGGGGCCCACCCGTAACTCGTACACGGTGGTGCGTGATCCCTCGACTTCCTCGATACGTATCTCATCCGGTTGGTCTACCAGGGCGCGAACGATGTTTTCAAGAAACGCTCTCATTCTCATCCCTTTCCACAGTCGCAAGTCACTGTACGCAGAATGCAGAATTCAACTCGGTTCAGGACAACCCGACCACTACCGGCGATAACGTACCGACTCGAGATTCAGTCGCTTATTCCGACTTCTCTTCTTCCGGCGCAGCCTCGTCGGCCTTCGGCTCCTCAGCCGCTTTGGCCGCCGCTTCTTCGGCTTCCTTGGCCGCCTTCACCTTGGCTTCTTCGGCCGCCTTGGCTTCCGCAGCTTTGGCTGCTTCAGCAGCTTTTTTGGTCTCGGCCTCGGCCAGCGCAGCCTTTTTCATCTGACGCGTCTTTTTCTTCCGCTCCGAGATCGTGGCCTTGACGACCATCTCTGAAACATCGGCGCCCGACTTGGCCTTGTTGTACTTCTCGATGTAACCAATCTGTCGCAGGAGAGAATCAACGGTATCAGACAACACCGCACCGTCATCGAGCCACTTGGTTATTTTCTCTTCCGCTACGACTACTGTCGCCGGACGTTCGATCGGATTGTAGGTACCGAGTACTTCCAAAAACCGACCGTCGCGCGCCCGACGGGAATCAGCAGCGACTATCCGGTAAAACGGGCGTTTTTTCTTGCCCATCCGGCGAAGTCTAATGTGTACTGCCAACTGAATAATCCTCCGTTCAGCGTTGGCTAAAAGGGTAGCATGCCCGAGGGCAGCCCTTTCAGCTTCTTCTTATTAAATTTCGAAAACATCTTCTGCATATTAAAGAACTGCTTGAGCAACTGGTTGACCATCTGTACCGATGATCCCGAGCCGGCCGCAATCCGTTTTTTCCGCGATCCGTCAATCATCTGCGGGTTCCGTCGCTCCTGCGCGGTCATCGACTTGATAATCGCCGCCGTGCGCTCGATCTCTCGCTCATCAAACTTGATTCCCTTGAGCTGCTTGCCCATGCCGGGTATCATCCCGATCACCGACTCCAGCGGACCCATCTTTTTCAACTGGGCCATTTGCTCGAGAAAATCCTCAAAATCAAACTTGGCCTTGAGAAGCTTCTCCTGAAGTTTCTCGGCCTGCTCCATATCAACC
>JAHIVM010000248.1 GCA_018816665.1 Candidatus Zixiibacteriota bacterium | reverse complement strand
TTATCCTTGGAGATGGACTTGGAAGTAATGCGCGACGACGTGTTCGGGGCCACGTGAATGACTTTCGCTCCGGCGTCCTGGTGCTGGTCAATACCGGCAAACGCCACAGAGAGTATCTCGCCGCGGGCGCCCTCGCCCAGCAATTGAATGCACGGGTATTTCATAGTCAACCGCGATCCCAGGTTGCCATCGACCCACTCGACTGTCGCGTTGGCATATGCCGAGGCGCGTTTGGTAACCAGGTTGAAGATATTGCGGGACCAGTTCTGGATCGTTGTGTAGCGGATTGACGCTCCCTCAAGAGCGACCACTTCCACCACCGCCGAGTGAAGCGAGTCGGTTGAGTACACCGGGGCGGTACAGCCCTCAATATAATGCACGCGCGCGCCCTTGTCGGCAATGATCAGCGTGCGTTCAAACTGCCCCATGTTTTCCGCGTTGATCCGGAAGTAGGCCTGCAGGGGGATCTTTACATCAATGCCCGGCGGCACGTAAATGAACGATCCACCCGACCAGCAGGCCGTGTTGAGCGCTGCGAACTTGTTGTCGGCCGACGGAATCACCGAACCGAAAAACTTCCTGACGATGTCGGGATGTTCACGCAGCCCTGAATCCATGTCCAGAAAAAGCACGCCCTGTTCCTTGAGGTCCTCGTGCATCGAGTGATACACGACTTCGGATTCGTACTGCGCCGACACCCCGCCAAGGAAGTTTCGTTCGGCTTCCGGGATACCCAGCTTGTCGAATGTGTTCCGGATGTATTCGGGGACATCGTCCCAGCTCTTTTGCTGTTCCTTGATGGGCTTCATGAAGTAAAAGATGTTGTCGAAGTCGATCTCGCTCAGCAGAGCGGTATTACCCCATTTGGGCATGGGTTTGGCCTCGAACATATCATACGCTTCATGGCGAATATCGCTCATCCAGCGCGGTTCCTTTTTCATCTGCGAGATCATTTCGACGACCTCGTGATTGATCCCGCGCGCACCTTTATGGAAATAGTCCACCGGATCACGGAAACCGTACCGGGTGGCATAGTCCTGATTCAGCGTGGACAGATCCTGCTTCTGCTTATTTGCGGCGTCGGACATGTTATGCTCCTGCCTTCTGGCCGAACTGCTTCTCCACCCAGTCGTAACCCTGATCTTCCAGCTTGAGAGCCAGCTCAGGACCGCCCGATGTAACCAGTCGCCCGTCCATCATTACATGAACGAAGTCCGGCTTCACATAGTTGAGCAGACGCTGGTAGTGGGTGACCATCAGTACGGCGTTGCTGTCGTTGTGGAAGCGGTTGATACCCTCGGACACTGTCTTGAGAGCGTCGATATCCAGACCGGAGTCGGTTTCGTCGAGAATGGCCATCCGGGGATTCAGCATGGACATCTGGAGTATCTCAATGCGCTTTTTCTCACCGCCGGAGAAACCGTCGTTGAGATAGCGTGTGGCAAACGATTCATCCACGCTGAGTGCTTTCATCTCCGCCTTGAACAGCTTCCGGAAGTCGGTCATATCCGCGCCCTCGCCCCGATGCGCCTGCAGGGCCGAGCGCATGAAGTTCGCGACGGTCACACCCGGTATGGCTACCGGATACTGGAAGGCCAGGAAGATGCCGGCCCGCGAACGTTCATCGGCCGACATGTCCAGCAGATCCTTGCCCGCCAGACGGGCCGTGCCGCTGGTGATTTCATACGACGGATGTCCGGCCAGGGCATTGGACAGGGACGACTTCCCGGAGCCGTTGGGCCCCATGATGGCATGCACCTCGCCGGCGTTAAGCGTCAGGCTGACACCTTTGACAACTTCTTTGCCCTCGACGGACACGTGAATATCGTTGAATTCGAATAATGCAGTTTGCTCAGTCATCGTCGGTCAATCCTCACTAGAGAGTGTTTTCAGATTCTGTTCGAAATCAGAATTGGTGTTCGTTTTCAACTCGTTCCCGAGAGCATCGCGGGACAGCGTAATGCCGTCGCCCAACCGTCGCACAAACCCCCGCCCGCGTCCGCGGGCCAGATCTTCCAGCGACGTTGACATGAGAAACTCCTGAATGTATCCGGCCAGGCCGCCCAGGACATCGTGCAGTGAGCAGTCATCCAGATGCACGCAGGTTTCGCGTTGTCCGGAACGCTTCTGGCAGTGGTTGGGATCAATCAGGGGACCGCCCAGAAGCGTCAGGACCTCAAAGAGGTTGATGTCTTTTGGATCCCGGGCTATGCCAAAACCGCCGCCGCGACCGCGGACAGCCGTTACCAGCCCTGCTTTGCGCAGCGTAGACAACAGCTTGGAGACATACGGAACAGACAGCCCTTCCATTTCGGCCATTTCCGTAATCGACAGTTGCTCGCCGGAGTTCTGGCGAGCCAGTGCCAGCATGCAGCGGAGTCCGTATTCTTCAAGCGCAGATATTCTCATGCCTTTTTTTCCCTCGGTGCCGATTTGGCGATCTCTTATCGCCTCTCCGGCCAATTCTACTAAATCTATACTATTCTGTAAAGATTTATTTTGCAGATATAACCCGCTGGCGGGCGTGTCGGTTCCGGAAATCGGACACCAACGTGTCGCAAGTTTGGGGGGCCAAAACGGTGGGGCCGGGCCGAATTTGCCAGACTCTCGTTAAGGCGTTGTTTAGCATTATGTTACGTGGCGCTTGCTCGTCTCGGGACAGTTTTGGGGGGCCTCAGGTTGGCGAACGCCGGCCGGGCGTGTGTTTTCCCGAAAACGGGAAGGCTCCGGGACGCAATCAGTAACCAACCACCGACTATACGGTTACACGTTTTGGCTACAAGTGCAGGATGGGCCATCACGGCGCTTCCAAACTTCGCTTGACTCTAACGTTTAACCCGATTATTATCAACCAATTAGATGCATTTACGATAGAGGATTCAGAGTTGGTATACGGCATAATTCTGGCCGGCGGGCGAGGTGAGCGCTTTTGGCCCTTGTCCCGCATTGAAAAGCCAAAACAGTTTCTCCGGCTGACTTCGGACAAAACGATGCTGGAGGAGACGGTGACGCGGATTCGTCCGCTTATTCCCCTGGACCGGGTCAGAATCGTGGCCGGCGAAACCATGACCGAGCAGATTCTGGCCGCGGCCGACTATATTGAACCGGATCATATCCTCACCGAACCACGGCCGCGCAATACCTGTCTGGCTGTTGGTTTGGCCGCGGCGCACCTCGTTAAGGTCGACCCGGCGGCGGTGATGGTCGTGTTGACGGCCGATCACCTTATCCGTCCGGCCGACAAACTCCTGTCGATTGTCGAAGAAGGATGTGCGGTAGCCTCGGCTGAGGAAAAGCTAATCACCATCGGCATCGTGCCTACCCGACCGGAAACCGGCTACGGATATATCAAACTGGGTGATGCGCATACCTCGGGCGATGGTTCCCGGGTATTCAACGTGGCGGCATTCACCGAAAAACCGAAGGCCGTGGTTGCGCAAGAATATTACTACAGCCGCAAATTCCTCTGGAACAGTGGTATGTTTGTATGGTCCGCCCAGACCCTGCTTAAGACGCTGAATCGCTGCCAGCCTGAGATGGGGAGCCTGCTTGATGTCTACATGGACAAAATAGGCACGCCGCAGGAAGCCCAGGCGCGGGCCGAGCTGTACGATAAGGCAGTTTCGATTTCCATCGATTATGCCGTACTCGAGAAAGCTACCAACGTACTGACGATCAAAGCGGATATTGTCTGGGACGATGTGGGCAGCTGGAATTCTCTGGAACGCTACAAGGAACTGGATTCCGAGAACAACGTTCTCATAGGGGAGACGGCCACGCTCGACACGTTCGAAACGACTGTGTTTAATGACTCCGATGGTCTGGTGGCGGTCCTGGGTGTTTCGGATCTGGTGGTTGTGCGGTCGGGGGATATAACCCTGGTAGGACACAAGGCAAAAATGGGGCAGATCAAGGACCTGCTGGCGAAGATTGAGGCAGATGAAAAGACTCGCAAGTACCTGTAAGTGGGCTCTCGTGTTGCTCCCGGTTTTGTTGCTGCCGGGATGCGGGCAGCGCCCTCCGGTAACTCAGGAATCGGAAACCGTACCCCCGGCTACAGTCGTTGACCGCCGGGGCTACGACCCGTTGGAGTTTGTCTCCGATCGCCAGGTTGTCCCGGCTGAAAATCCGCGTTCCGGGGTGATCTCCGGGCGCGAGGTTCTGGTCGGTCGCGACGATACCACCGTTGTGGTCGACAGCCTGGAGGCGATCCCGGAAGCCATTAAGCCCGTGGTCGACA
>JAHIVM010000247.1 GCA_018816665.1 Candidatus Zixiibacteriota bacterium | reverse complement strand
GCCTCAGCCACATTGTCCATCTGCTGGAGAACCGCTTCAACATCGGCCGAGTACACTTTCCGGCCGCCAACATTGATGATATCCGATTCCCGCCCCATGATTCTCAGATAGTCGCCGTCCTGCTCAACCACATCGCCGGTCACAAACCAGCCGTCGTTGGTAAACGGACTGGGTGCATTCAGATATCCCAGCATAGCCGACTCAGCCTTTATCTGGAGGATGCCGTCGACTACCCGCGTCCGGTAGCCCTCGCCGCCGATTCGCACCCAGACGGAATCCGAACCGCGCGACTGCGACCGCAGCGTGCCTACTTCCGAGGTGCCGTACTTCTGCAGTATGCGAACATCGGGGAAAAGTGTCGCACAGCGTTCCAGAGTTGCCGCTGGCATGACCTCGGTTCCGTACGTGATGTACTTCAGCGATGACAGGTCGTGGTGCTTATATGATTCGCTCAACAACAGCAGGTTAAGAAAGGTCGGTGATGCCGGCAGTACCTCCACTCGATGGCGTTCGATTGCCGCGCAAACGGCATCCGGGGAGCGATCCTCGACGATCACCAGGCAGCTGGCATTGGAAAGGGCGTAAAACAGGGTGTCGATCCCGCCAATGTGGTCGAACAGAAGAAACGGCAGGGTGCGGAGGTTTTTGCCGGGACGGATGAACTTCTTGAGCAGGAGCGTGAAATCGTGAACAACCGCCTTGCTCTGCCCCGTGGAGCCCGAGGAAAACAGCACCAGCCCGGGGTGTTGGACCTCGCGCAGGTGGTCATACAGTTGATTGGGTATTCCGGGGGTAAGTTCGTCCCACTGCGGGGGTGCAGTGTTCTGTAGTGTCACAACCCGATCCGGGTTTGCAATCTGCAGGTACTCCTCGCGCTTCCCCCGCACGACCGGTGTAATCGGGATGGCAATGCCGCCGGTTTCTATCAGAGAGAGGAGTAGGGCGACAGCATCGGGGGAGAAGTCGCTCTCGATCACAACCACCCGGCCGGCATCGACACCGTGCGATGTCAACTGATCGCGCCAGAGGTCTATGCGTCCGAGGAGCCAATCATACGTGAATGGCCTGTCGCGATGGATCAGGGCGGTGTTGGAACGATGATCCTCAAATATCTGTCTGAGGAACTGAAGCGGCATCAGACACCACCGAGATAAACTACCTGACCGGTTACAAAATCACTCTGGGGGTGAATGAAGAAATCGATAACGTTGGTGATATCGCGGAATTCGCCGAAGCGTTTGATAGCCTGGCGATCTATGAGCGCGTCCATTTTGTCTTTTGGCACCGACCGGATCAAGTCTGTGTGCACGGGGGTTGGGCCGACCGCGTTGACCGTTATGCCGAGTTGGGCCAGTTCGCGGGCCAGAATTTCGGTCAGGGAGACGACCGCCGCTTTCGAGGCAGCGTACAGGGCCTCCCCCTCCAGTTTGAGCGGCGTGGCCACCGTGGCGAAATTCACGATCCGCCCGATTCGGGCCAACTGCATGAGTTTGGCGGCCTCCCGGCAGAACAGAAACGTCCCTATGATATTGGTGCGGGTGATACTCTCGACCGTCTTCATGGGCGTGAGCAGGACGTGATTCATGGAGGCAATACCGGCATTGTTTACCAGCACATCGAGCCGTCCACAATCCTTGCGGACAGCAGTGAACAGATCCCGGACGGCGGTTTCATCGGCGACATCAAGGCAGAAATGACGATAGTGGGGATCTTTCAGATCGGACTCCTCGCGGCTGCAGCCAACCACCTCGAAATCCCGGGCAAGGTAATACTCGGCCAGGTGGCGACCGATACCCTTGCGGGTCCCGGTAATAATCATGACCGGTCGTTCACTCACGAGAAGACTCTCCCAACAGCAGCTCGACATAGTCGGCCAGAGTGCCTACGGTGCGAAAGGGACTGTTTTTTTGAGACATTGCCCGTTCATCGGCAATCGTGACGGCCACGCCAAAGCGATCCTGGAGGCGCTGTTCGGTTCCCACAATCAGGTTGACCAGTCCCAGTGAATCCAGTTTGCTGCCGGCGCCAAAAAGCACTGTCTCGGCGGATGAGTCCAATTGTGAATCCGGCGGCAGTTCGCCGTTGAGCTGGCCGATGGCGCCGTAAATCTCCTCAAGGATGTTCTTCTTATCTACCATATATCGAAATTCCGGTCTTTGCGGGATTAATGCCGTCTGCCAATATAGGGACCCGACCGGTACCTGTCAACGAACAGGACCGCGGGGAGAAAAGGCTGGATGCTGGTGCGGAGCGTTCCGGGAGGCTACCAGCCCTTACGTTTCATGATGTCGGAAATCATGTTTTCGAAGTGGTCCTCGGACAGCTCGAAGGACTTGTTGCGAGCAGTCTCGATCTTCTCCAGGAGCATATCGATCTTGGCCGGTTTTTCCAGAAACTCCACCGCGCCCAGTTTGACCGCCTCAACACCCTTTTCAACCGTCGCCCGTCCGGTCAGCAAGATGATCTGAAGGTTTGGATTGTCTTCCAGCATCAGTTTGAGAGTCTCGATACCATCGATACCCGGCATAGCCAGATCAAGAATCACCGCATCGTAACGACGTTCTTTGACTCGTTCCAGGGCAATCTCGCCGTTTTCGGCAGTATCAACATCAAGATCACGTTGACGCATCCGGTCGGCCAGAACCGCCGAAAACTCGACTTCATCGTCAACAAGGAGTACCGTTGCTTTAGCCATGATTCATCTCCTCGGATATATCCACAAGCACGGAACGACAGGAGTAAGATAATCTAACCATCAGGAAAAATGCAATTCAATAGCGGTGTGAGTGTCGTCCGAAATTACCGTAAACCGACCGCCGACCAGGTCAGCCAGCCTTTCGACTTTGCCCAGGTCCATGGCCTCGGCAGACTGTGGTCGGTCGCATGCCACAGCTACCACGGGCACGGTGTCACTCCCCAGCACCGAAAAGTGGAGGGTATTTCCCGCCTCCGCATGTTCGAGAAGGGCCTGAAAACAGGCAAACAGCAGTTCCTGAAACGTGAAGGGGCTGCCGCTCAGGGTGATGGCAAGGGGAGCTGACTCGACCGTCAGGGTAACCCGCCTGCGATCGGCAAGTCTGCGCACCAACTCGGCCAGGTTGGACACTGTCTCATTGAGTTCGAAGTCGATCCGGTCCTCATCGGTGGTGTGAGCGAACGTGTTGAGACGCTTGATGATAGTCACACCGCGTTCCGTCTGAGTCGAAATCGACGTTGCTATACGCTCCAGCCTTTCAGCCGTAAGCGTACTGGCGGGATCGGGACCGGCCAGCAAGTCACTGAGCAGACCGGCTGTTTGATCAACAATCGAAATGACGTTGTTCAGTTCGTGCGATACCGATGCCGTTACGGCGCCAAAAAAAGCAAGTGCCGTTGGCGATTGGGCGGGATCTTTCCGATCGGGATTCTGACTCATCGCGTTGCCAGCACCTCTTCCATTTTGGCTATCAGGATCTCGATACTTACCGGTTTGGTCAGACAATCGTGAGCCCGGGCCAGTTCCGACATCGGAGCGTCCTCGCCGCCCCCGTGGCCGGTTATCATGATAACCGGTACGCCCGGCCATTTCTGTTTGATAACAGCGAGAACCTCTGAGCCGGACATGCCGGGCAGCTTGAGGTCCAGCAGGACAACATCGAAGGGATGGTTTTCCATCAATTCGAGAGCCTGCGGGCCGTTGACAGCATACCGGGCTTCGATGCCCCGGTAGGCCAGACGTTCCACCAGGGTCGAGACAAGTTCTTCCTCGTCGTCAATTAATAGGGCGTGCCATTTGCTCATTATTCCGCCTTTTTAGTCCGCCTTCTCGATCGGTAGATTGATAGTGAACCGGGTGCCGTGGCCAAGGCTGCTGGAGACCCCGATGACACCACCGAGCTTTTCGACAATATCTCTGGTAATGGACAGTCCCAGGCCGGTACCGGCCTCTCCCTTGGTGGAAAAGAACGGCTCAAAAACGTGTTGCAGGTTTTCGTCCGAGATGCCGGGACCGTTGTCGGCGATGGTTACGGTTACTTCGTTCGAGTTTGGCTGCTCGACTGAGATATCGATCCGACCGCCGTCGCCCACGGCCGAGATGCCGTTGTTGACAATATTCAGAAACACCTGCTGAAGCTGACCGCGATCGCTCTCAATGGTAGCAACATCGTCCTGCACATGGAACTCGATCTGGACGTTTCTATGGGCGGCCTCGGTTGCCTGAAAGCCGACCACTTCCTTGAGCAGCGACTCGATCACGATCTTCTCCTTCCGGATGTCCATGCGGCGGCCGAAGCCCAGCAATCGGTGAGTGACGCGACTGCAACGTTCGACTGACGCCGTAATAGAATCCACAAGGGCCAGCGCTTTATCCCGGTTGGGGAACTCATCGCTGAACGTGGCCATGTCTTTCATCAACCCGGCCTTTTCATTGATGATCGCCAGTGGATTGTTAATCTCATGCGCCACACTGGCCGCCAGCCGGCCCAGGGTGGCCATCTTACTGGTGTACTCAATGTTGTGAAAAAGCTTGGCGCGCTTGAGATCGGCCTGCCGAAGCTGGTTGGTGACATGGATCGCTCCATAGGTAACCACAAGAACGATAAGGGCGGCGCTGATCAACAGAAACCAGAGCATTTCCGAACGATGGCCCAGCCAGTAGGCGAGCGATGTTTCCCGACGGTGAATAACGACGAGGATAAACGGGCTGTCTGTGATATACGCATAGCCCAGTGTTACCGGCTGATCATCCAGGATGCGCTCATCGATCAACTCTCGTTCGCGCGAATGGGGTGCGATATACAGGTCAGGAACCTGCTGCCCCGGCGGACCGTAAAAGGCCGATGATGTTTGCAACAACCCGGCATCATCAATCAGAAAAGCATCGGTAGCCGGGTCCAGTTCCAGTGAGTAGACCTGGCGATTAATCATATCCAGATCCAGGGTCGCCCGAAGGACATAAAAATCACTGGCGCTACGCGCCCGCTTGAAGGCGATGATGAAGTGCGGCACATTGCGGTACCCCAGAAAGATCTTGCTGACACATACGTCGTGCAGAAGTACCTGCTGGTACCACTCCTGGTCGGAGTATTGCCTGCCTTTCAGATCGTAGGGTCCGTCGTAGTACAACTGTGTACCCTTGGAGTCGATAACACCCAGATCAACAAAGCCGCCGAACGAGTTCTTCAGGCTGCGCAATGCGCCGGCCACATTGGCGTCGCTGGCCAGATCATTGTAGGAGTTTTCCTCCCCTACCAGATTCAGCGCCGACCGTCGCTCGGTAACGGCAAACCGTAAAGCCCGCCGTGTATTCGACAGAATGCGGGACACCGTGAATCGGCTTTCCGTTTTGTATTTTTCGGTGTCCTGGACGTAATTGATGGTGGCCATGATGATGAGCGGTGCCAAAGACACCGTGAGGGTCGTAAGAATGAGATACCGTCGCAGCGCGCGATACTGCGGCAGGCGTACACCGGCCGGTTTCTCCGGCGATGGCGTTTCGGCGGTTTTGATCTGCTCGGGATCAGCTTCCATTGCCTCTCCTGTGTCCCTCTAGTTCTCGTCGGGGAAAAGCCCCGGTCTATTCGCCTGTGTCGCTATCCGTCTTGGATCCCGATGAGCCCATCCGTCGATAGGCCTCTTTCATGGTCTGCGTGAGAACGTCTATGCCAACCGGCTTGTTGAGATAGGCGAAGGCACCCAGTTCCATGGCGGCTTCCCTCTCCTTATCCGAACCGTGACCGGTCAGAATGATCACCTCAACCTCGGGGTGGTCTCGTTTGACCCGTCTCAACACCTCAATACCGTCAATGCCCGGCATCATGAGATCCAGCACCATGACATCCGGCTGCTCCCGGTCGACATATTCCAGCGCCTGTTCGCCGTCGTAAACGACCGAGGAGTCTAGATTGCGGGTCTGCAGACGGTCGGAGAGCGTGTGCACGAACTCCTTTTCATCGTCTACCAGCAGGATGCGGGGCGGCATATCAATGTTGGCCCAGGGATTACTGGCCGGCACACGGTATTTGGGTCCGACCTTAAACTTCACGTCCTTGACCCCGTCGACTGTTTTGACAATGGCCGCAAGTTTGTCGCGGTGCTGCTCAACGCTGGAAACGTATTCATTCTGTACGACATACACCAGGCCCGATTCCGAATGCACTTCCAGGTCATGGCCTTTTTCGGCCAGGGCATACTGAATAGCGGCTGACAGGGCAAAATCCTTGACTGCCCGCATGGATCGTTCGGAAGTACGGACGGCATCGCTCTCGGCAAACTTCCGCACCAGGTCGATCGCGTCGGAGACGGACGTATCGTGCATGGGAATGACGATATCGTATAGGGTTTCATCGTACGGGGACTTATCGAACAGGAGGGTTGTCCACTCCAGGCGTTCCTTGTCATCTTTGTGAATCGCCTTCTCAGCATCCTTCTGCGAAAGACCACCGCGCTCCATGGCTATCTGAACACGATAAGCGAAATTTGCAATCACGCACACTCTCAGGGAATGCAGGATTTCGCGCGGGATCAACAGGCCGGCATGGCCGGCGATAAGCAGGTTTTCACCACCCAGCAGCTCGGAGAGGACCACGCGCAATGAGGCCACGGCCATTTGCCGATCGCGCGTAAACTTGCCCAGCAGGGGAGCAGGACCGGTCATCGCCCTAACCAGCTTGTCCGATGCGATACCATATCGCGCAGAGGTTTGATCGATGAGTGCTGCGGTTGTCGGCTTGTGGTGAAGTCGCGCGGCGACCGCGTCGGCGACCTCTTCAAGGTGGCAGTATTCACCGCCGAACATAGTGATGATAGCCATAATGGCCTCCGACCGAATTGTTCGCGAAGACGGATGCTGAAGCACGATAATACCTCGGAAATCCTTAAGCAAGTATCAATAGGACCTCGAATCGAAATCGGAAAAGAGGACCTGGTGACGGATGTCTCCCTTGCCGCGGATACTGCCATCTCAACTATTGTCAAGATGGTTGGTTGTCCCTATATTTGGACATCAGTGCCACGAGCCAGGTCTTACCCTGGCCTCGGATTGGCAGAAGGGAGCAGTCGATGAAGTTGTATCGGGCCAGGGATGTGATGATCCCTCTGGACCAATATCCTCACATACCACATTGGTTTACGCTGAGACAGGCCATTGCCGAGCTGGAGCAGTTTCAGTTCGAGATAGCGGAGCGCAAGTCGTTGCCCCGCTTTGTTCTGGTGTTCGATGAGGAGTACCGGTTACTGGGTCTTGTCCGGCGACGGGATATTCTGCGCGGCCTTGAGCCGGAGTTCCTGGCGCGATTTGTCGCCGGGATGGAAGACACCGCCGATGATGACCCCGGCCGCGGTCGCGGTCGGCGGTTCATTGACCTCATCAAAAAGGCCGTCGAAAAACCGGTTAGCGATGTGATGGTCCGTATTGATCTGGCCGTTGATATCGATGATAATATTATCGATATTGCGCATCGTATTGTGGAAAGCGATACAAGCCTCGTTCCGGTTACCCGGGATGGTGAAGTGGTAGGGGTTGTCCGAACCGTTGAATTGGTTCATGAGGTGGCCCGTATCGTCAAGTAGCAGTAACCCAATGCTGCCTCGTGTGCTTCCGCAGGTTCGGCTGCTACGAGACATCATGCCCGCGGCAGGGATATGACAATGCTTTCTCGGATCTTCCCGTTTCTCACCTGGTTTCGTGGATATTCGCGTGTGGATTTTCGGGCCGATGCCGTTGCCGGCCTGACCGTCGCCCTGGTCCTGATCCCCCAATCCATGGCCTATGCCCAGTTGGCCGGCTTGCCCGCTTACTACGGCCTGTACGCGGCCTTTCTGCCGCCGTTGATAGCATCGCTGTTCGGCTCCAGCCGTCAACTGGCAACCGGTCCGGTGGCCGTGGTGTCGCTCATGACCGCCACAGCCCTGGAACCGCTGGCCACGGCCGGCAGCGAAGCGTTTATCCTCTATGCCATCCTCCTGGCTCTCCTGGTGGGTATCTTCCAGTTTCTGCTGGGGTTATTGCGGCTGGGTCTGGTGGTCAACTTCCTGTCTCACCCGGTTGTCAACGGGTTTACCAGCGCCGCGGCCCTGATTATCGCCACCTCGCAGCTCTCCAAGATTTTTGGAGTGTCGGTTGACAAGGGCGTACACCACTACGAGACCGTATACAATGTGGTGGCGGCCGCGATCGCGTATATCCACTGGCCGACCCTGGGGCTGGCGCTGCTTGCGTTCGCCATAATGATAGCCACCAAACGACTCAACCCAAAACTGCCGGGAGTGCTGATTGCCGTGATTGTCACCACCGGCATTTCCTGGGGGATTGGATTTCATAACGATCGAACCGTGGCAATAGAAAGTATCGGCTCCGACGAAGTCACCGGCGCGCTGGTCGACTACGGTGACCTGGCCGGGAGACTGGCCGCCGAATCCGAGGAGCGGATACGCCTGAATGCCGCATTGACCGAGGCCACCGATCGGGGCGGCCCGAATTCTGCCGAAGCCCTCCGCCTGCACCACGAAATAAGCCTGGCAAACATAGAAATATCGGAGCTGAAAGAACAGGCAATCGAATCCCGGCGCATTCTGAGAGAGTTCCAACTGACCGGTATTCGGCTATCCGATGATCGACAAACGTATGTCCTGACGGACGAGGTCCCTTCCGGTTTTGCCACCGATGATCACGTGTGGCGGTTGAAAGTGGGACAAAACGGTGTCAACAGGCAGGCTATTGTATTGATCGGCGGCGGTGCGGTGGTCGGTACCATTCCGGCCGGGCTACCGTCGCCCAAGAT
>JAHIVM010000246.1 GCA_018816665.1 Candidatus Zixiibacteriota bacterium | reverse complement strand
CCGAGGGCGCCAAGTATTCGGATTATTTCGACTGGGAAGAACCAATCGCCACCGCCCCGTCCCATCGCATTCTGGCCATGCGTCGAGGTGAAACGGAATTGATCCTTCGGCTGACTATCGCCCCACCCGAATCCGAGGCTCTCGGTATTCTCGAGCGCATGTTTGTCATTGCCGACAACGAATGCAGTCGCCAGGTTTCCGAGGCCGTGCAGGACAGCTACAAACGCCTGCTCGCACCGTCGCTGGAAACAGAGGTCCGGGCCGAACACAAAAAGCGGGCCGATCTGGAAGCTATCCGTGTGTTTACCGAAAACCTTCAGGAGTTGCTGATGGCTCCGCCGCTGGGTCAGAGGAGAGTGCTGGCGCTCGACCCCGGATTTCGGACCGGCTGCAAAGTGGTCTGCCTCGACCGTCAGGGCAAACTGGAACACCATACGGTGGTCTACCCCCATACCGGCGCGGCCAAACGCGATGACGCCCGGCAGGAAATCCGGGCTCTGGTGGACCGCTTCAAAATCAACGTCATAGCCATCGGAAACGGCACCGCCAGCCGCGAAACCGAGGCGTTTGTTCGAGAAATCGACCTCCCCGACCATATCGCGGTCGAGATGGTCAGTGAGGCCGGTGCCTCGGTGTATTCCGCCTCCGATGTCGCCCGGGAGGAATTCCCGGATCAGGATGTGACCGTACGCGGCGCCGTGTCTATCGGCCGTCGCCTCATGGACCCGCTGGCCGAACTGGTCAAAATAGACCCCAAGTCGATCGGGGTCGGTCAATATCAGCACGATGTCGACCAGAATCTACTCCGCCAGGGACTCGATGACACGGTGATCATCTGCGTCAATCGGGTCGGTGTTGATGTCAACACCGCCAGCAAGCGGTTGCTGATGTATGTCTCGGGGCTGGGACCACAACTGGCCCAGAATATAATCGACTATCGCAATCAGAACGGTCCCTTCAAATCACGGCGGGAGTTCCTCAAGGTGGCTCGACTGGGTCCCAAGGCATTCGAACAGGCCGCGGGTTTCCTGCGCATCTCCGATGCGGAAAACACACTCGACCGTAGCGCGGTTCACCCGGAAAGCTACCATGTCGTGGAGAAGATGGCGGCCGACTTGGGTTGCACCGTGAATCTCCTGATGCAGGACGAGTCGCTCCGCAAGAAAGTCACCCTGTCCAACTATGTGTCGGGCTCAATCGGAATGCCCACCCTGCAGGATATTATCGATGAACTGGCGAAGCCGGGACGTGATCCCAGACCGGAGTACCAGTCTTTCGCATTCGAGGATTCTGTCAAGGAGATGACCGACCTTGAAGTCGGCATGAAACTGCCTGGTATTGTCACCAACGTAACCGCCTTCGGTGCGTTCATAGACATCGGCGTGCATCAGGACGGGCTCGCCCACATCAGTCAACTCGCGGATCGTTTTGTCAAGGACCCTGCCGAGGTTGTCCGCGTCCATCAGAAAGTACTGGTGACGGTCCTTGACGTGGATCTGGACCGCCGCCGCATTTCCCTGTCACTCCGCTCGCAGCCGTAACCCCCGAAGGTTGCGACGATGCCGCATCCGAGCAGGCCTTATCGACTCTCGACCACCATCGATTGCGGCACAAAGTGACGCACCCGGTCCTGCGCGGCCTCAGTTCCTGCTGCGAGTTGTGAGCGTCGGGCTACTCAGCAGCTTTCTTGTGGCATGTTTCCCGGACATGACGTATCATCAATAATAGAGCATTCGGGTACTACAAACACATCGTGAAGCTACTACATCTATAGAGGCAGCCCCGGTGCCATCGCATTGACAGTAAGATCTTAATCACTGTGAGGACGAAACAATGAAAAGACTGCTTGTCGGCGCACTTGCGTGCGTCTGCGCGGCCGCTCTGGTAATCGCGCTCCTTCCCCCGCCTGAAAAAGCTCCCTGGGAAATAGATCCCGACCTGGCGGCCTACTATGATATGAAGCGGGACGGCCATCGACCGAAGTTGCAGCGACGTCCCAGCGGCTGGTTCTATGAGCAGCGCGCCTATCCGTACAAAGAAATTCCCCATGATCAGTATCTGGAGGCGCTCGACGAGGCCAAAACAAAACGTGCTCTCGCCAAAGCCGCCGGACCGGATGCCGTCACCTGGCAATCTACCGGGCCCAGCAATGTCCCGGGTCGCATTTCGGCGATTGACGTTCATCCATCGGCCCCCAATACCATAATCGCAGGAAGTGCGGCCGGTGGCGTGTATCGTTCAACCAATCTGGGTGCATCCTGGACGCCCGTCTTTGACGACGTAGGCACTTTTGGCATCGGCGCTCTGGCAATCGATCCCAGTGACCCGGCAACTATCTACGTTGGCACCGGCGAGGCCTCCACATCGATCGATTCATACGAGGGCACCGGCGTTTACAAGAGTGTCGACGGCGGTGACACCTGGAGTTTTGTTGGTTTGGCCAACAGCGCCCGAATCGGCAAGATTGTGGTCGACCCGTTGCATCCGGATACCGTCTACGTGGCGGTCCAGGGCAAGGAATTCGGCGGTGTTCCCAGCACCGAGCGCGGATTATACCGTTCTGAAAACGGCGGTACGACCTGGTCTCAGATTCTCTATGTTGATGACCAGACCGGTGTCATCGATGTCGCCCTGCACCCGTCGTCGGGCGTGATGCTCGCCGCCACCTACCGGGGGCCGACCAACGCCCTGTACCGTTCCCCCGACCACGGCGATACCTGGAGTATGATCTCCGGCACCGGCGGGTTGCCGCCGACCGGCAATATCGGGCGTATCGGTGTCACCATGGACCCGTCGTCAAACACCGGGTACAGTATCCAGTATGCGGCCGACACGGAGGACCTGCTGGGCATGTACAAAACCACCGACCTCGGCGTCACCTGGACACAAACTAACGACGGCGCTCTCGCCGGCTCCTACGGTGGCTTCGCCTGGTACTTTGGACAGGTGCGCGTGGCACCCGGCAACCCCAACGAAGTGTACTCGCTCGGTGTTTCCATGCTGAAGTCCGAGGACGGCGGCAATAGCTGGTTTTATGCCGACAACGGAACTCACGTCGATCACCACGCCATGACCATTCTGTCTACCAACACAGATGTGGTTTACAGCGGGTGCGACGGCGGTGTCAACTATTCCACGGATGGCGGCAACTCCTGGACCGTCTTCACCAACATGGAAAACACGCAGTTCTACGCCATGACCGTCGATTACCAGAATCCCGATCATATCCTTGGCGGCACCCAGGACAACGGCACTCTGCGCACACCTGACGGTGGTATCGGAAACTGGCAGCATATCCTCGGGGGTGATGGTTTCTACTGCCTGGTTGATTATACTAATCCGGACATCATCTACGC
This sequence comes from Candidatus Zixiibacteriota bacterium, assembly GCA_018816665.1. Classification (GTDB taxonomy): domain Bacteria; phylum Zixibacteria; class MSB-5A5; order GN15; family FEB-12; genus JAHIVM01. The sequence goes on along the minus strand of JAHIVM010000246.1, from coordinate 4,093 downwards.
CGAATCCCAGTTCGGCAACCTTACCAAATCAACCGATGGCGGCCTGACCTTCAGCTCGGCCACCAACGGCATTGATCGCAGCACTTCCGGCTGGAACACGCCGGTCGTCATGGATCCGGTTCACCCCAACATCCTGTATTACGGCAGCGATGTTGTCTATCGCACAACCGACCGCGCCGACAACTGGACCGCCATAAGCGGCGTCCTAACTTCGCGCTATCTCACTACCATCGGCGTGGCCCGCAGCGACAGTCTCGTGGTGTATGCCGGATCTCGCAGCGGGACGGTGTACGTCACCACCAACGGCGGCGGAAGCTGGTCCCAGGTCGATGCCGCCTTGCCGGATCGCTGGATCACCAGACTCACCGTGGACCCGTTTGATGCCGGTATCTGCTATGCCACCATCTCCGGGTACATTACCGACGGTTCGACATTGCCGCACATCTATCGGACCGACAATTACGGCGCCACATGGACCAGCATCTCGTCGGATCTCCCGGATGTGCCGCTCAACGATGTCATCCTCGACCCGCACGACAACCAGACCCTGTACGTGGGATCCGATGTCGGCGTCTACGTCTCCGACGATCTCGGAGCCTCCTGGCTGCCGCTGGGTACGGGCATGCCTATCACCTGCGTCCACGACCTGGAGATGAACCCCAGGAATCGGCAGTTGGTAGCCGCGACTCACGGCCGGTCGATGTTCAAGACAATTGTCCCCTGCCCCGACCTCACGGACTCGGATTTCGACGGTGTGGGCGACGACTGCGACAACTGCCCATCGATAAGCAACGCTGATCAGGCAGATGTCGACGGCGACTTTGTCGGCGATGCCTGCGACGACTGCATTGACCCCGATCTCGACGGTTTTGGCACTCCGGGATTTGCGTCATCCACATGTCCCGATGACAACTGCCCCGACGTATATAATCCGTCGCAAACTGATACCGATAACGACGGGATCGGCGATGCCTGTGAAGTGGTATCCGGCAGTACCTTTGACACGATTTCCACCGCCTGTGTCAGTCTGGTGGTCAATAGCAACGGCGATTTCGGTGCCCAGGGAACGGTTGGGGCCAGCCTGGACTACCTGAATCAGGGTGACTGCGAGATAATATATCTCTACGACGGTTCCCCGATCATCGCCCGTCATCCGGGTTCATCGTATATCGCCGATCGTTACATCTTCGGCGACAATACGTTCCTCACCCCGCTCGACGGTAACCCGACGGTTCCGGTGACCGACATGGGTGACTATGAGGTGTACGAATCGGGCACCTTCTATACCAATGACGAAACGATCGCCCTGGAAAAGACCTGGTGGGCGCCGGCCGCGGCCGACAGCTGTCCGTTCGTCATCCAGCGTCTGAAAGTGTATTCGGCCGACGGCTCCACTCAATCCGGTGTTACCATCGGTGAAGCTATCGACTGGGATATCCCGGCATCGTCGGGTTCGACAAACGACGGCGGTTACGTGGGCGAGATCATTTACAATCAGGGTACCGGTTTCGGATGCCAGGACAACAGCAATCGTTTCGGCGCGCTGGCCATGCTGGGTATCGGCTATGACGACAGTTGCTACAGCCCGGCTTCACCATACGGAGCTTACACCGAAAGCAACTCAACGTATGTGTATCCGAACAGCGGTTTCGTCCCCGAGGAGCTGTACAACAACATGCAGCAGGCCGGCTTCTCGGCCCTGGGCAGCGCCGAAGACCAGCACATGGTCATGACGTATTTGAACAGCTACACGGTGTCACCGGCTGACACCCTGTATGTCTATTCCGTGCTGACGACTGTGCTTGACGGCTCTACCACGACGGTGACTCAAAACGTCGACAAGGCCAGGGCCTGGTTTGCGGATCATCTGGGCGGCAATTGTGGATGCTGTGTGGGGACGCGCGGTAACGTCCAGTTGGAACCGGCCTGCGATCCCGGCGATCAGTCAGTCGATATTGGAGATCTGACCGCCCTTATTGATCATCTGTTCATCTCGTTCGCCCCGATTTGCTGTGAGGACGAGGCGGACATTACCCCGGCCATCAACGGCATGCCGCCCGATGGTTCGGTCGATGTGGGCGATTTGACGGGCATGATTGATCACCTGTTCATCAATTTCCCGCCAATGCCCCCGTGTCAGTAGAGTACATTGTCCGGCAATGGCACATCCGGACCCGGCTGCCGCAAGGCAGTCGGGTCCTTCATGATGTGGTCGTATCGGATCACCGGGCTGCCCGCATGTGCTTGACAGACAGCCAATAAACAGGTATTTTTGCATATATGGGAGGGGCTCTCAACGTCGACGAAACGAGTTCGTCCCGCCCCTTCCCGGCACCGCAACCAACATCGACAGACAGCCGCCCGGGAAGAGCAACTTCACTCCTCCTCAATGTCGGGCACAGGACAGGTTCCATCTCTGAGAAACGTTGCAAGGAGTCACTCGTGTTGCATGACAAATCCTTCAGCCACCTGTTGTTCCTACACCTGACGTCAACGATCCTCGCCTCCTTGTGCCTCTTGAGCGCGACATCCTCCGTTTTTGCTCAACTGAGTGAGACGGATATTGCAGAGTTGCAGCAGCGCGGAATCGACGAAGGCTGGACTTTCACCGTCGCGCACAACCCGGCCTGTCAGTATAGTCTGAAGGTGCTCAGCGGCACAATCGAGCCTGCCGACTGGCAGGAGACGGCCAGGTTTGATCCTTGCGTGCCAACCAGAGACCTTCCAGCAGCCTTTGACTGGCGCGACAGTGCGACTTTCACCCAGGTGCAGACGCAGGACAGTTGTGGAAGCTGCTGGGCTTTCGCCACCGCCGGCACGCTCGAGTGTGCTATCGCTATTGAAGACGATACAGCAATAGATCTGTCCGAGGAGTATCTGGTGAACTGTAACTTGTCGGGCTGGACCTGCCAGGGTGGATGGGCCGCCCACGACTATTACCAGTTCAGAAGCGATCATTGCGGCGACACCGGCGCAGTGTTGGAGTCAAGCTATCCCTACACCGCCACGGATACCCCATGCGGTTGCCCGTTCTACCATCCGTACAGAATCCATTCATGGTTCTTCATTGGTACTCAGCACTCGTACCCGAGCGTTTCCTCACTCAAGCAGGCCATCCTGGACCACGGTCCGGTGACTGTGTGCGTCCGGACCAACAGTGCTTTTCACGCGTACAACGGCGGCATCTTCAACGCCTGCGAGGACAGTTCCATAAACCATATGGTGGTCCTCGTTGGTTGGGACGACAACCAGGGAGAAAGCGGCGTCTGGTTCATGCGCAACTCCTGGGGCGACTGGTGGGGAGAAGACGGCTACTGCCGCATCGAGTACGACTGCTCCAGAATAGGCTACGGCGCGTCGTACATCAGATATCGCCCGATCCAGATGACACCTAAAGATACTCTCGCTCCAGTCCCAATGACAGTGTCATTCTCGGCCAGTGCCCGGGGCGAGACAGCGGATTCCTGCGAGTGGGACTTCGGCGACGGCCATGAGGGGAGCGGTTTGTCGCCCGTCCACGAATATATCGAACCGGGCTACTATTCCGTCCTCACGAGACTGTTCACCCCGGAGGAAGTGCTGGAATACACTTTTTCCGGCTGGATCTCCGCATACGCCGACACCATGACAATTGCCTCGGTTGGAACGAATGCAGACACCCAGGTGCGAGTTGATGTCTCGGCTCGCAACTACCTGCCCCTGAAAGAGATCACGTTGCCAATCTCCTGGGCCGGAGATCTGGATTTGCAGTACGATTCATTCTCAACGGCAGGTCTGCGAACGGATGGCATCGTCGATGCCCGACTTGCCAACTACGACTTCTTTGGCAAACGCTTCATTCTCGAACTCAATGTCCGCACGGTCCTGGGAAACGAGAGCATCGACCCGGGCGATTCACCCATCATCAGCCTCTGGTTCACCGTGCCGAGTGCGGCCCCGGGAACCAGCAACCCGATTGTCTTGACGTCTTACGCCGGTCGCTCACCAACTTTCGTGACCTATGCCGGGGAGTACCTGCCGGAGACGGTCGACGGCGGCATCACCACCGGCTGCTGCATCGACACCCGCGGCAATGTGCAGACCGTGCCCTATT
>JAHIVM010000245.1 GCA_018816665.1 Candidatus Zixiibacteriota bacterium | reverse complement strand
TGCAGAGGTCGGCGTCGACGCTGCCCTCAGGAACTCGGTTGTAGCTGTCGACCGCGTCCTGAAACCGGCCCAGGGCAAACAGCGAATCTCCGCAGGCCCGGGCAAATTTGCCGGCCGGTGTCCCATGAGTGCGGGCCAGGGCAAACATTTCGACGGCCTGCTCGTGGCGGCCCATGTCCTGGTACAGGCGCCCGAGGCGTCCAACCGCTTCGGTATCTTCGGGATTGTGCTGCAATACGCGACGAATCGCTTCCTCCGCTTTGGCGTAGTCGCCGCGATCGGCCGCAATGTGGGCCATACCAAGCCATGTTTCCCGAGAATACTGCTCCGTGGCCACCTGGCGGTTGAAGTGTTCCTCCGCCACGCCCACGGCACCTTCCGCCAGCAACAGCCGGCCGAGGTGCGCATTTGCATCCAGGTAGTCAGGATCGATTTCCAGGGTCGCCCGGTACAGGTCCTTTGCCTCATCCGGTCTTCCCTCGAGTTCCATGATCATCCCGAGAGCGTACAGGGCGTTGACGCGACTGTCCACATGATTGATAATCATGCTTTCTGTTTCCTGGCTGGCGTCGTACCGCCCCTGAGCCTCAAGATACTCGCGGTATCGAGCAATGGCTTCTTTTCGGTCGTCCCGTTTGATGGCTATATGCCCCCGCAGCAGGAGCGGATCGAGGTAATCCGGTTTCAGAGCCAGAGCCCTATCGGCACAGGACACTGCTTCTTCTATTCTGTCCGTGAAAAAGTACGTCCACGCAAGCTGGTTGAGGCACATCAGGTGGACATGGCGTCCGTTTTCCGGTTCGCCGGAAGTCAGTTGAACCGCGCGCGAGGCCATCGAGATGATGCGGTCGGCATTGGCAGTGACGTCGTCGGCCCGTCGCCCGCACAGGAGCTGGGCATAATTGAACAGCGCAAACGTATTGTCCGGGTTTTCCTGCAGTTGCTGCTCCAGCAACGAACTGGTCCGGACAGCTTTTCGGGCCATGCGGTCATCGGAGAGATCGTAACCGAGATGGTCGATCCGGGCCGGGGCGCGATGCACCAGCGTATCCGCGGTAGTGTTGAGCGAATTATGGACAATGCCCTCGTAGCGCAATCCAAGGCTGCGACGGAAAAAACGGACCGACGGCAGGAAGCTCATGGAGCCGGCGCCGCTACGGTACAAATTGTATACGTCTATCGATATGGCCGAACAGTCATCGCGGTCGAGCAGCGCACGCAGTCCCGGCAAGCCCTCGGGCCGGAACCGCTCATCGGCGTCGATGATAAATATCCAGTCGCAGGTCGCCTGCTCGAGGGAGTAGTTGCGATGTTTCGAAAAATCGCCTTCCCACGCCTGATGAAAGATTCGGGCACCGTATTGTTCGGCAATTTCCACCGTACGATCGGTGGAACCGGTGTCGACAATGACGATTTCATCGGCCCAGTCGCGAACGGATTCCAGGCAGTCCGGCAGCAATTCTTCTTCGTTTTTTACAATCATGCAGACGGATACGGTGGCCTTTTTGCGATAGGCCTGCTGCAGCATGAGCAGTTCCTGGACGTTGCGGGCGTGCCGGGCGCCGTGCGCCACGATTCTGCGGGCTTCGTCCATCCGGTCGCCGGTGGCGTACAGCCGGGCCAGGTTGAGATACGGCAGGTGATTGCCGGCGTCAAAGCTCAGTGCCCGTTCGAAGGCCTCCTCGGCCCGTTCGCCCTCTCCCCGCTCGCGGCAGGCCACCCCCAGCATATTAAATAGCTGCGCGGCGTGACCCGGCGTGGCCGTGATATCGGTCGGCGTTGTCTGTGTTTCGCGGGCACGATCCAGCAGAGAGGCATATACGTCGGCAGCCTCCATGACGTCCCTGTAGTCCCGCAGAGTCAACTTCACATAGCTTCTCACGAACGACAAATCCAGCGAGTCACCGTCATCGGCAACGCCGCGGTTGATCACGCGCTCAGCATCCAGACAACGATCCGAGTGGGCATAGCCGAAGGCCAGCAGCCGATTGTAGCGCTGCCGCTGCGCCGGGTCGGAGATCGGGTAATCTGATTCGAAGCGCTCGATGGTCTGGACGATTTTGCGTTCGGCAGCCTGTCGGGCATAGTACTCGGCCAGCGCCAGGGCCGCGGCCAGATCGCCCGGGTTACTCCGAACCGCTGCCTCCAGGGCACCGGGATCCAGAACGGTTTTCCCAGCCGCCGGCGACGTCTGCTTGCGGGGAACCGGGCGGGATTTCCTGCCCCGGCCTGATTTGTTTTTCTTTGGCTGCTTGGCCATGCTATGGGGCTCCTTAGGCAGTTGCGATCGAGCGATTGCCAATCAGCGTGCGCAGCAGACTGATGATGGCATCGACTTTTTCAACCTGGTTGAACCGTCGGGCTATGTGCTCGCGGTTGCGCGTGCGCAATTCATTCACGTCGGCATGTTCGAGCCGCTTGAGCAACTCCAGACAGTCGTCCGGATCGTTGTACAAATAGTCTCTGGGGTACAGGTTATCCGCGCCGTACCAGTCGTGAATCAGGGGGATCAGGCCTCCGGCCATTCCCTCGGCGATGGAATAGTGGAATGACTCGAACAGCGAGGTTGATATGACATACTCCTTGTCGGCATACCAGGCCGGCATGTCCTCAACCCAGCCGTCGTAGGTGATGGGGAGATTGTTGCGGCTGAGGAAATGCTCCCAGTACAGCCGTATCCGGGCGTCCTGATGTTCCCCGGCGACATGGAGGGTGTATTCCGGGTCGTAGGCATGGATCTTCTTGAAGCAGTACAGCAGCAGGGCCGGGTTTTTCTTGTAATTGATATACCCCACCGAGGCTATCTTTTTGGTCCGGGCTTTGTCCGCCGCGATCGTAAACCGGGTCAGGTCCACGCCGTTGTGAATGACACTTGTTTCGACCGGTGTGGCCACCTGATGACGGAACAGTTCGCGGACCGACTCGTTGACAAACAGCAGATGATCCACCCTGGACCAGTCGACCTTCGACGGCATCTCGGTAAATGCCTCGTAGCTATGGAGGCGACATACGATTTTGCATGTTTTTGGCAGTTTGCACGCCTGAATGAGGAAGTTGTCACACCACTCGAACCAGGCAAGATCCGCCCAGGACAGCAGATCCGGCATACTGTCACCGTCGTTATACAGGCGTATTTCGTACTCGTCCTGCATACCGGCAATGATATCTTTGATGAACATGCGATGACTGGCGAAAAAGGCCAATCTGGGCTTGCC
>JAHIVM010000244.1 GCA_018816665.1 Candidatus Zixiibacteriota bacterium | reverse complement strand
ACTCAAGGTCAGACGGCAGTCGAACATCAGGTCGATACCGTCCCGCAGGCGCGATATTTCATGCCCGTCGAGGAACGCCGCCAGATCAACCCACGTACACAGCCGACCGTCTTTCTGGTATATGTCGTAAGCGATTCCGTCCTGGATTTCGGCCAGAACGGCTCCCGCCGACAGCGTAAATAACGCTGCCAGCACGCTCGCCGTCAGGGAGAGGCGTTTTGTCATAGGCAGTTTCGGGCCGGTGATTGGATCTCCCTACAATATGTGAGTCAGGCGGACGTAAAACACCGGGCTTTCATCAGTGGATCCGTCCAGCCGCTTGGACAGGCTGACCTTGAAGTCTTCACCCACGTAGAGCGCGACTCCCAGCCCGTGCTTGATTTCGTCGGCTTCGCTGAACTTCGTTTGATTGCTGATCCGGCCAACATCATATATCAGCGATGCCGCTATGTCGGACCGGGGGAAGTCAATGCGATACTCGGCGTTGGCCAGCCAGTATCTGGTCCCCAGGTACTCCTTATGCTTGTACCCGTGAAGCGTGCCCAGGCCGCCAAGATAGTGACGCTTGTACATCGGGAGGTAACCGTCGGAACCGGCGTATATGCCGCGAAGCATCAGCAGAGCGCGGCGATGCAGGCGCTGGTAGCGGCGTACATTGAGCTTGTAGGAGCGGTAGTCATAATCCGATTCCAGGTCCTGGTGGGCCAGTTCCAGATCGCCGGTAACGGCCCATGACGAATACTGCAGTGGGTTCTCTTCGTCGCGCGTATCATAGTGAACCCTGGCGGAGACATACCCGTTGGTGCCGGTATCAATCTCGGCCTTGCCGATTTCCCGGAATGTCGGTTCAACGGTCCAGAAGTTTGACTTGAACTTTTTGTCGCCGCCAAACACGTGGTAGAGATCTCGTTCGGCATCAAGCCATTTGGTCTCTTCGTATGTGAATCGCCCCTCAATCGTCAGCGTTGACCAGGGTTTCACTTTGATATAGGCAGTTCCGCCCTCGGCCTCATAATAGTCCCGGAAATCCTCACCGGCAAAAAACGAGAAGGCCGTGTTTTCCGACGGTTTCAGCAGCCAGGTATCCTCCGACTTCAATTCGCGGTACAGGGCCCCGCCCAGAGATACCGGCAGCCGACGTAACAGTGTTTGTTCGGCTCCTACATTGTATCTCCAGCGCTTCGATTCAAAAGCATAGGCGGCTTGCGCCCAGGCAGACGGCAGTACCGAGTCGCGGTCATCGTACCGGGCTTCCAAAGCCGGCGCAAAGCCGTCGACCCGATTGTAGGAGGCGCTGAACGTTAGGTTGAATTCCATCTCCCGACGATAGAAGCGGTGGCGCCGTCCGCGGGCGCCGGAGCCCTTGGTATACACGCCGCCATACACCGAGGCATCGCTGTCGGCATCGACATGTCCGCGTACCGACACAATGTCGCCCCGGGCCACGGCATCGGGACTGATAAATACATCGCCGAAAAGCGAAACGACGTCCTTGTTGACCTCACCGTAAACATCAATACCGCCTGTCACGGTAAACACCATGCCCCGGACGAACTCATCGTCTTCAACGACGATCGGATCAAACGGCGACATGCGGTTACCTCGTCGAATACGGCCGGTTTTGCGATCGTCGGCCGGGCGGGTGAAAAACCGCAGAACGGTTTCCTCGCCCCTCTCGATCACACGAATGTCTGTGATGGCTTCGTACGGGATCAGTAAACGATCGACATGAGCACCGTCGCGGTCAAAAAGGATCGTACCGTCCGCGGTCACCTGTTTGTCCCCGATTTCAACAGCGGAGAAGTCCACGATGGTGACATACTCCAGGTCGTTCTCCTCGGCCGTAAGGACGAACTGGGTATTGTCGAAGGTCAGTTCGAACAGGACGGTCAATTCGCTGGCGCCCTGATACTCCTTGTAGTCGATGGCGTATGCGGGGAGCAGGCCGGTTAGCAGGACCAGTGCCGCGCCAAAGAGGGCTATTCTCAGGTGTTTGATATCCATATGTCCTCCATTTTCCCCAAGCATACAACAATATCCGTGCCACGCGGTCAAGGTAATATTCCCCAACGGTTTAGGATAAGGAAACGCAACCATACTGTGGGGCGGCTACACGCCGCGCACAATTAATGGTCACCCGGTTTAAGCCCCAGCTCATGGATTTTGCGGGACAGATTGGCCCGGTCCACCTGCAGTTGTCGGGCTGTTTCGGAGATGTTGCCCTTGCACTCCCGAAGTGTATGGGCGACCAGTTCCCTCTCGAACCGGGCCAGCCGGGTGGCCAGAGACGCCGATTCGTCAGTCGCTACGTTTGTGACCGGAAGTTCTGATGCGGCAAGTCCCAGGGCCTGTACCTCGACCGTGCGACCGGCGCGGAGAATGGTCATCCGTTCCACCAGGTTTTTGAGCTGACGCACATTGCCGGGATACGTACTCGCAGAAAGGGCGGCCATAGCCGCCGGGGCGAAGTGCGTTTCGCCGGCCGGATCGAATCGTTTCAGGAATTCGCCAACGAGCAACGGGATGTCTTCGGAGCGTGCGGATAACGGAGGGACCTCAATCATCATCACCGATATGCGATAGTACAGGTCCTGCCGGAATTTCTCATCTGCCACCAGCTTATTCAAATCGCGATT
>JAHIVM010000243.1 GCA_018816665.1 Candidatus Zixiibacteriota bacterium | reverse complement strand
TATGAAGTCTGGCGGAACGGCAAGGTGATCAATCCGCTCAAGTTCATTCTGAATTCGAAGTAGATTTCCACCAAAAGCTTGAAAAGGCCGCCGGGATCAGAACCGGCGGCTTTTTTGTGTCACCAACCGTCCGGAAACGCTTGCATTATGGATTATAGCGACCTATGATATTGTCGTTAACGACAATATCGCCGACAGACACCTATACGCAACAAAGGGAACAATATTTGTCCTGCTTTGTTAAGACATGCACTTAGGTGTTAGGAGTGTGCTCATGTCCCGAACGGATCTATCCAAAGCTGCAGAGCCGGCCCGGCCGGCGGTGGACGACGAGGAGGAGACCAAGCGACTGATTGCTGAGTTCAAGGGGGGAAACCAGCATGCGTTTACGGAACTGGTTCGTCGCTACCACAATCAAATCGTATCGCTGGCGTACAAGGTAACCGGTGATTATGACGAGGCGGCCGATGTCGCCCAGAACGTGTTTGTCAAGATGGCCCGCAACATCTGGCGATACGACGAAACCAAGAAGTTTTACACCTGGTTGTACAGGATCACCTTAAATGCTTCTATCGATCATATGCGCAAGCACCAGCGGCACCGTCATGAATCGCTGGACAGTTTTCCGCATGTTGCCGAGAATTATCGCACCAGTCCCGAGTTTGGTTATCAGCGCCGTCAGCTAAAAGAGCACATCGAGTCCGCGGCGGACCTGCTGACCGACAAACAGCGTTCCGCTTTCTGGTTGCGCGACGTCGAGGGGTGCAAGGTTGACGATGTTGCCAGCGTGATGAACATGCCGGAGGCCACCGTTCGCTGGTATTTGCATCGGGCTCGTCAGCGGATCCGCAAGGAACTCACCCGCAAGTGCCCGCAGCTCCTTCTTCTCATGGGCATCAAATAAACAACGATTATACTCTGTTGCGGGAGTGAGTCGGAGCGTATATTCAGTCTTATGTCGCGCACGGATGAGCTCACTCTCAAGATCGGCGGAATGCACTGTGCCAGTTGTGTGCATAGTATAGAGACGTCGGTGTCATCGCTGGCAGGTGTGACGCAATGTCGCGTGAACCTGGCAACCGGTTCGGCCACGGTGAAGTATGATGCCGGTCGGCTGGACCGCCAGAGCATTCTCCACAAAATACACGATCTTGGCTTCACGGCTGTCGAGGGAAAGGCGGATGCCCTCACGGCCAACGTTGCCATGGAGAGGGACGCCCTCCGGGCGTTCCTGATAGCGCTCGTGTGTGCCGTACCGCTTATGATAGTGGCTATGGGTTCGATGTTCTCGGAGACCTCGTGGTTTTCGCCGTTGTATGATCTGGTTGTTCAGGCCGTTCTGGCAGCTATCGTCATGTTTTATGCCGGACGATCGATCATGGCGGATGCCGCGAAACAGGTCCGTCACCTTCGTGCCAATATGAACTCGCTCGTGGCGCTGGGTACCCTGGCGGCTTTTGGGTGGAGCGTTTTCGTGGTGATTCAGGCCTGGGCAGCGCCGACGGGCGAGCCGGTGTATTTTGATTCGGCCGGCATGATAATCGTGCTGATTCTGCTGGGTCGCCTGTTGGAGTCACGTTCCAGGCGACGAGCCGGGTCGGCGGTTGAGAAGCTTCTGACGCTGCGCCCGTCGCTTACCACGGTGATCATAAACGGGGTTGAGGTTGAGATGGACCCGGCGGCCGCCAAACCGGACATGGTGCTCCTGGTAAAACCGGGGGAATATGTTCCGGCGGACGGTGAAGTGATTGAGGGAACGCCCGTTATCGACGAATCGCTGTTGACCGGCGAGTCTCTGCCGGTTGAAAAGCATCTGGGTTCGGAGGTCGTGGGTGGTTCCCTGAACGGATTAACGCCGTTCAAAATGAGGGTCACAGCCGCCGGTGAGGACAGTTTTCTGTCGGGAGTGGTTCGGCTGGTCAGTGATGCTCAGGCGCGCAAAGCGCCCATCCAGAATCTGGCCGACCGGGCGGCCGGTGTGTTTGTCCCGGTCGTACTGGGGCTGGCTGTTCTTACGGGGGTAGTGTGGTATCTGGCGGCGCCGGGCAGCCCCATGATGATTCGTTCGGTGATTTCCGTGCTGATAATTGCCTGTCCCTGCGCGCTCGGTCTGGCTACTCCCACGGCCGTATTGGTGGGTACCGGGCGCGGTGCCCGCGAGGGCATTCTGGTCAAAGGCGGCGACATCCTGGAAGCGCTGTCGCAGGTCGACACGGTCATTTTTGACAAAACCGGAACTCTGACCAAGGGTGAGCTGGAGGTCGTTCTGGTGCGGACGTTCGGGCAACTGTCGGAGCAGAATCTGGTACGAATGGTGGGTTCGATCGAAAATCAATCCGAGCACCCGGTTGGACGAGCGATCTCAGGCCATATGCGGGCACAACAGCTGGAACCGGCGGTGGTGAAGAATGTGGTGGCCCGGCCGGGCTTTGGTATGTCGGGCGACTGCGACGGCCGTCATATGCTGGTGGGCAACCGGGCCCTGATGGAAGAAGCCGATATCAGTTTTGGACCCTCGCTGTTGCAGGGTGAGAAAGAGATGGAGCGCGGCCGGACGGTTGTATTTGCGGCGATGGACGGACAGATGGTGGGGATGATTTCGCTGGCCGATCAGATCCGCGGTGATGCCCTTGACCTGGTGAAAGGCCTCAAGCAGACGATGCAGCAGGTGGCCATGATCTCCGGGGACAACCGAAAAACCGCCGCCGGCGTGGCCCGGTCTCTTGGCGTGGAGCATTTTGAGGCGGACATCAAGCCGGAACAGAAGCAGTTGATTGTAGATGCCTATCGTCGGGCCGGGCACAATGTGGCCATGATCGGCGACGGTATCAATGATGCGCCGGCGCTGGCCGCAGCCAATGTAGGGGTAGCCGTCGGCAGCGGAACGGATATCGCGATTGAGACTTCCGATGTTGTCCTGGTGCGGCCGGAATTGTCCACCGTCACCCGGATGTTCAGCCTGTCGTATCAGACTATGAGAACCATCCGTCAGAACCTGTTCTGGGCGTTTTTCTACAATGTCCTGGCCATTCCTGTGGCCGCGGGCGTGTTGTTCCCAATAGCCGGGATAACGCTGTCACCGATGGTGGCGGCCGCCGCAATGAGCATGTCCTCGGTGTTTGTCGTCACCAATTCACTCCGTCTCAACAAGATCGAGCTGTAATCCGGTGTTTCGGGGCCGGGTTCCCGTTTCTGCCCCCTGTCATTCCCTGTCATCCTGCCTGATCCTCCTGTCCGATAGTAAATTACGCTTCAGGTCTGCCGATAGATAGGACATACGAGAAGTGAGCACCAATATGGCAAGGGGCGATGGACGCAATAACCGAGCAAGACACAACTACGATCAGGTTGCATGACGATGCGGATCGGGACGAGGCAGATCGGTGGGTCGAGATTTTCTCGATATTCATCCACGATCTCGAGTCACCGTTTGCATCGATGAAGTATCTGCTTCGATTGATCGAATCCGGCAAGCTTGATCTGGCCAGGGAACCCCATAAGCGATTGGTGAGTTCCTCCCGGGTTGCGGTGGAGCGGGCCGAGAGCATTTTGTACGACATCATGGCGGTTGCCAAGGCCGGTAAGGTGGGCATCCCGGTCGAGTTGATGAGCCTGGTTCCGGTGGCGCTTATCAACGAGGCTATCGAACTGGCCTCGAATTCGGCGCAGGAGCGCGGCATAGAAATCACTTTCACGAACAACGCCGGCAACATCCCCGTCCAGGCCGATCCACGCCTGATGAAACGGACCCTGGAC
>JAHIVM010000242.1 GCA_018816665.1 Candidatus Zixiibacteriota bacterium | reverse complement strand
TCCTCACCACGCCCTCCGGGTCGATAATCGAACCGGATTCTATACCCTCTTCAACCCGTCGCGCCTTCTGCAGAATAGTGGTTGAACTCTGATCGAGGTACTTCGTGAGGGCGGTCGCTGTGCTTTTGAACGATTCCAGGTAGCCGCGCTTCACCTGATCACCGGCCCGCTGCTTTTCCAGGCGCCGATTTTCAGATAGCAACCGTTCAACCGAGGCATACTGATCAAAAAGAAGACGGTTGGCTTCAAGCAACAGATCATCGTTGCTGCCGACATCGATTTCCAGATATTTGGATTCCTTGACCGTATTGGACAGAAGATTGCGTTCGATGTGCAGGAGATCGTCGGTGGTCAACCGGAGATTCTCGCGGATGATATCTTTGCTTTCCCGTTCATGATCGGATTCCACCGGTCGCCGTTCACCGGCAGGCAATGGCGAGATACGGTTGGCGAGATTGACAATCTGCCCCGGAATAAATTCCGCATCATCGGCACCCAGCGTAAAAACATTGTGATGTCGTCCCACCGCTTCGCAGATGATGGCCGGAATCTGCCATTGTTCGAGCAGGAACTGCCCTACGCGCGCATGGTTGGTTCCCCAGGCCTCTTCCTCAAGATCCACCAGCGAACCCTTGCGTCCGGCCTCTTTCCATATCTTGCGGAACTCTTCAGGAAACGAGTTTTCGAGAATGAGCAAACCGATATCGTGAAGTAACCCGGCCACGAAAACCTCTTCAAGATTCCGGTTACCGGCTTTTTCAGCGATTGACCGGGCGGCAATAGAAACCGAGAGGGAGTGGCGCCAGAATCGCATGCGGTCGAGAGTGGATTCCCACTTGTCTGTCATCCGGTACACCGAAGCAGACAGGGCCAGGGCCGTCACCTGCCGCATACCGATCATCACCACCGCCTGTTTGATGGACGACACCTGTCGGGCCATGCCGTAGTACGGTGAATTCACCACGCGCAGGACGCGAGTGGTAAGCGCGGGATCTTTGGCCAGTACGCCCGCGAGATCATCGGCCGAGGATTTTTCCTCTCTGGTCACGCGAAGCACTTCAACGAGCGTCTGGGGAAGTGAATACAACTGGCTGCTGTCGTTGAGAACTTTTTGGATCAGATCGTTATCCATAGTTGGAACCTCCTGCTCATTGTATCGGCGGGAGACGGCCCAACTCAAGGTGCCGGACCAATTTAGACCAGAAAGATAACTGATAAGATCACAATTTGGACAGTAAACGGCTCAGCCGTTTTTGCAGGTCGCGACTCCGGGATATCCCCCGGGCACCAAGCCGTTCCGCCGTACGAGCGTGCTCGTAGGCGGCTGCGAGATCCTCTGATTTGTGCTCGTAGTATTTGGCCAGCTCGATACTGGCGTCAAAGGCCTCGGCGGCCTCCATACCCGACAAACGCTGCCACAACCGCACCGCCCCCCCCCAGTCACCGGCCCGTTTCAAGGCCAGCGAGTGGTACAGCAGGACATCGGCGGAGAGTGTCGCACCTGTCTCTTCATCCAGCCGTCGATGCAGGTCGATAACCCGTTTTGTGTCCTTCCGGCGACCGTACACGCGCGACAGCGAATACACGTCGTCGGTATGGGTCAACGACTCACCCTCCGTGACAAAGGCCTCGGAAACGGTCAGGAGCAGAAAATACATGGCCAGAATGTCCCAGCGGTTGTGCTCCAAAACAGTTGGCAACTGCCCCACCTCCTCGGAGCCGAGCCAGTCGAAATATACCGACGGAATCAGGTAACCGGGGATATCGCCCTCGCGGTAGAAACCAAACACCTCGCGCTCAACATTAACCAGGGTGCAGCTCTCCAGGCGGCGACGGTAAAGCCGTCGTGCCGAATGCAACAGGTCGATATGGGAATCAGTGGGGAGTTTTCGTCCGACCCGGTTGATGATCATACGGTCGCGCCAGACATTGAGGTCAAACGCCGCACCGTTATAGGTGACCAGGGTGGTCCGGTCATGAAATTCGTTGAGGAAGTGCTCCAGAAGGCCGGCCTCGTCCTCGTAGTCAGGCAGGAGATACTGACGGACTTCAAAGCCGCCGGGTACCAGCGACCCACAGCCGACCAGAAACGGCACCGTGCCCGCGCCCCCCAGTCCGGTGGTCTCCAGATCAAAAAAGAGCAAATCGGACAGCGCCGCGGTGCCATCGATTTCGTCGGCGGCAAACGCCGAATGAGCGACCGGTGTATCGGGATCAAGGGGTCCCAGTTTGCTGTCGCCAAATGCAAATCCAAACGGATACACGGTGCTCACGCGACAGAAACATCCGCCGAACCCCTCAATGAGCGTTCCGTCGACTGCCTCCGCCAGACGGATATACCGTCCCGGCATCTTAGATGTCGTTTGAGTTTCCTGCCCCTTGGTGACCAGAGGTCCGACACTTTTCAGTCGGTCTTTAAGACTCCGTTTGTTCATCCTGCGCGGCCCGAATAGCTGACTCAATCTTCAGCCGGACCAGCCGGTCGGGTTCAACATTGTAGTAGAAATGGCGATATCCGCAGTTGTCCCACGGGTCGGCTTTGACCAGGGCAACGGCGGCGTGAGCGCGACGGTCCGGATTGTCCGAAGTAATCTGGGTCAGCAGCAACGCCATGCTGTGGTCTCCCCCGGTATCACCCAGAAACTTGCAGGCCAGATCACCAACCAGGTGGTTGGCCGAGTTGATGGAATCGGCCAGGATGCTCAGTACAAGGGACGTATCCAGTGTCTGCAACGATGCCAGGGCCGACATGCGTGCCCCGTAAAACTCATCGCCCAGCATATGAACCAGTTCCTCGGCCGCATCCGCCAGGACCAGTTTCCCGGCCGACACCGAGGCGGCCTTGCGAACCTGACCGATTGTGTCGACGAGCCTGGTCATGACTGTCTCGACCGCCCGAAGATCACCTATCTTGCCCAGTGATCCAACGGCGGCGTCGCGAACCTGCCAGCGCGAATGATCCTGCATGTCTATCAATGCCATCACTGCTCCGGTGTCCTTGATATCTCCCAGCACATCGCAAATCCGTCCGATTGTCAAGCTGTCAGCCGTCCTCAGCGATGACACCAGCGATGGTACCCCGGCCGCGCCGATCTTCCGTAGGATAAACGTCACCGCCCATTTCTCGCGGGCAGACTTAGTAGTGTACTTCGCTACCATATACGGGACCGCTGCGGCACCCAGCGCGGCGATGCTGTCCTGCGCCGGCTCGACCATGTCTTTGTGAGTGACCGAGCCCGATGATGCCAGGACAAACAGCGAATCGATTCGACGCTGCATGGCATCCTGAGCAGTTACGTCCACAGCCGGAGCCACAACGAACAATAGCAGGGTGAGCCCTATGCCCACAATCACATTTGATCGCTTCACTGCTCACCTCCCGTCGTATCCGGCGGATTGAGTTCAATGTCCATACCGCCACCCCATTTCGACGGAGTCGTCCAGTAGCGATTATTAAACCCGTTGCCAAGATATTGATCCTGCCCGCCCAAATCGATAAACAGGCCGATTGACCCGAAATCCCGTCGCGGGTTGCCGTACCCCTGCGTTTTCTCCGGGCTTTTTGTGTAATACCGGTCGTCGCCCTCATTGTCGATCAGCACCCCGGCGCCATTGGCCGACCCGGCCGCCTGGGAAAGATCGTAAGCAGTATAGATATCGTTGCCGTGACGGTCGAGGATAATGCCCGCAGAGTAGTCATGACCGCAGCCCTGCATCAGGCCCTTGCCAAAATACACGTCTTCCCCATAGTCATCGATCAGCAGTCCGAGCGCCATGTGGGTGGCGGTGCCCTGAGCATACTGGAACGCCTGATAGTTGTCCAGGCCGGATGAATCGTAAATCATGCCCACCGCCCACCAGTAGGCGCAGCCCTGGGCGAAAATATCCGCGTAGTAGTTGTCGTTGCCGGCGATATCGATAATCGCCCCGATACCACCGGACATCCACGGTCTAAGGCCGTAACCGAATCCCTGCGACAATGACAGGTAATGATCGTCGTAGCGCAGGATGTCTTTGTATTTGCCGCCCGCGTAGTAGCTGTCGGAACCGTCAACATCATAGATGATCCCCGCCCCGCGGACGAAACCGAACCCTTCCGAATACAGCGCGGCATTATATGTGTCACGGCCGCCCTCGTCGATCAGGAGGCCAATACCAAAGGTCCCGGCTCCCTCGACATGGGTATCGCCGTTGTAGCGATCGTCACCGTCGGCATCGTAGAGAATGCCCAGGCCAAAAAAGGCCGAGCCGAGCCCAAACGACTTGCCGTCGTAACGGTCATCGCCGCCAAAATCCAGCAACACGCCGGTCGACAAACATCCCGAGCCAAGAGCAAAATCGGTCCGGGCACGGTAGTGGTCGTTTCCGCTGAGATCGATGATAATCACCGGGTGAGGCTTTTTGGGATCATAGCTGAGATCGTAAACGTCATCGCCGCCAAAATCCAGAATGAACTTGTAGTCACCGCTGTAATAGTCATTACCGGCGCCGCCAATCTTCCACCCCGGTTGCATCCCCAGGTAGCTGTCGCGGTTAACATTGTCCGGCAGGTAGCCGGTGCCCTCGACCAGTTGCTTGACCGACAGGGCGCCGGATCGCAAACCCGACCGAAGGCCGTTCAGATCAAGCAGTAAATCACGGAGGCAGTCAATTCCGGCCGCTACCAGGGGATCGCGATCAATCGCCTGACCGAATTCCACAAACGATTCGGCGTAGTCTTCCTCGAGTCGCTCGAGCGAATCCATGGCCTGGGGTGAGAGAAACTCCTCATCCTCACGGGTGACCAGCAGTTCTTTGAAATTCGTGGTGAGGAAAGCCCGCTGGTCGCGAGACAAAGGAGCCAGCATCATTTCGGTGGAACGCGGAATTACGATGTCGATATAGCTGGCCGCCCGGCTGAGCAGATGGTTCAGCTGCGGATCGGTGTAGAACAGATTGTACCTGCTCTCAAGATCGGCAACATCGGGACGGAAGGGTCCTCGGCGGCCGGTCTGGTATTCGCCCTTCATGTCCGAATGCAGGATGCCGGCGAGAATCTCCGGCTGGGCTTTGACATGGGCGTTTTTCAGTTCTGTCAGGTAGTCGATCATCCCCAGCGGCCGGACCATGAGGTCGGCGACAATCTGCAACCGGAAAGAGTCGGGTTCGGTGTAGTCCGAGCGGAAGGAGATATCATCGGGCACCAGGCCGAGATACTCGCTGAGGTGTTCGAGGCCGAACGTTTCCGGGGCGACCGGGGCGGTCTGGTTGTTGTCCTGGGCTGTCGATAAGACAGCCAGACAGCAGACAAACATAAGGGTGGCAAGTGTTTTCATGGTTGCCTCATGATACCGTTTGGAACCCGTCCCGGTCAACAAAATCATTCGCTGACCGTAGCGCAGGTGTCCCTACGATTTGGAATCGCCGGTCTCTGTCGGTTTGCGAACCTCCTCGCCTCATATCATTGAATCCGCTGTAGCCTCAATCCAAACGGCGTATTGCGGAGACCGTCGCTACGGGGTTGAGATTCCCTGCC
>JAHIVM010000241.1 GCA_018816665.1 Candidatus Zixiibacteriota bacterium | reverse complement strand
GAGATCGAGACCCGTAATCCGTCAGATTTGGCCGAACTGCTGCAGTCGCTTCCCGGTGTTGCCGTCCAGCGATCGGGCGGCCCGGTGGATCCGGTGCGGGTGTCGATTCGCGGCAGCGCCTCGCGACACGTGCTGGTGCTGGTCGACGGTCAGCGGGTCAACTCATCGGCCGACGGTGAGTCCGATCTGAGTGTGGTGCCGGTCCAGGCCGTGCAGCGAATCGAGGTCCATCGCGGCGGCTCCTCGGCGCAATTCGGTCCCAATGCTCTTGGGGGCGTGATCAACATCATCACCGACGTCGGCAGGGGGCTGGAACGTTCGGTTAGTGTTGACCGTCGGGCGGGGAGTTGGGCCGATGATTTTCGGTCCGTCAGCCTTGCCAATGCCATACCGGTGGATTCTGTTGTGACGCGTTTCTTCTGGAGTCGCCAGTCAAGCAACGGGGACTATCCCTTCAGCTATTCCGTCCAACCGGTTGGCAATGAAGTCTCCGGCATCCGGATCAACAACGATGCCGGGCGTTCCAGCTACCACCTGGCTGCGCAGTACCGCCCCAAGGCTCACATGCTCCTGAAGTTCACCGGGCAGTTGTCCGAGACCGAGCGCGGTCTGCCGGGCAACGCACCGGACCAGAATCTGCAGGCGCGGGCCGAAGACGACCGTACGATCGTTGGGGGGATCTGGCAGATAAGACCATCGGAACGTCTGTCCGGGGAGATCCAGGTCGGCTACACGCGCTACCGCCAGTACATGGTGGATACGGTGATCACGCCGTCCGTCAATCGTTTCCACACGGAATACGATAACCGGATTCTCACGGCCGGGGCAAGAAGTGACTGGCATCCGTGGGACGGTCAGACGGTGGGGGTTTCGTGGCAGGTGCGCAACGAGTGGCTGGATCATGACGACCTGATGCCCAATCGCACGGGTACCGGCCACACCAGTCGCGTTGACTATGGCATGGGGGTGTCGACTCTGCAGCGACTGCGGCTTCCCTCCTGGCTGGTTTTTGATCAGCTTACGGCCGATGTCGCCCTGCGATGGGATCGCGCGCACACTGAGCATGACTCGACCGGAATACAGGACTCCGTGAACTATGTGTCATCGGAATTCTGGTCGCCGAAGGCCGGCGTGGCGATGTCATGCGGTGACAACACGCGACTTACGGTACGCAGCAGTTATGGCAAGTCGGTAAGCCTTCCTGCTATCAACGCGTTGTTCTGGAAGCCCGATGCCCGTTCCAGCGGCAATCCGAGACTGCGACCGGAGCGATCGGAACACTCTGAGGCGGGGGTGGAGCTATCCACCGGCTGGCGGGGACATCGTGTGCGAATGGGGGCCACCTACTTCCACAGCTATGTTTCTGATCTGGTTGTCTGGCAGGCCGGGCGCGGAGGGGTGTGGAAACCCGTCAATCTGGCGGCGGCCCGCACGACCGGGCACGAGGACTTCGTTGTCCTGGCCTTTGCGGACGATCTGCTGCAGGTGGAATACCAGAACACCGTTACCTCGGCCCTGAATCGCGAACCGGGTCTGAATTCCTACGGCAAAAGACTTACCTTCACACCCCATTACCAGACCGCGTACTCGATTCGTTTCAATCACTCGCACGCATTCCTGGATTACTCGGTCCGGCTGGTGGATATCCGCTATGCCAATGCGAGCAATGACAAGTGGTACGAGGCATATCGGGTCGATGACTTGCGGCTGGGGGCGCGCCTCTCTCACGGTCGCTGGCGCCTGGAAGGTGAGTACAAAGTCTGTAATATGCGCGGAGAACACTACACGCTGATCAATCACTATCCCATGCCGCCCCGCGAATGGCAAATCGGAGCGAGCCTGACCTATGACATTGTTCCGTAGACGGCCGGGTTCGCCGATGCCTACGGTCGTGTTGTCCTGCCCGGGACACACGAACACAACGAAAGGACGTTGTCTGGATGACAAGAAGGATTATGCTGGTACTGGCAGTGTGCGGCCTGCTGCCCCTGGCTGCGCGGGCAGCCGGACCGTCGGCCTACGTCGCTAACACACTGGGAGAGACTCTCTCGCGAATCGATCTGACCTCCGGGCAGGTCGACCACAACATTGTCGTGCTTGGGTCCGATGTCAACTCGGCACCCAATCAGGTGATAGTGCGGGATACCATGGCCTACGTGATTAATTCGACCACCGATGAGCTACAGTGTATCAATCTCCTTACCGAGACTACGGTGGGGTACGTGACCTTTCCCTCCGGATCCAATCCGTATGCGATGGCGTTCTACGATGATCGCTACGCGTATGTTACCTTGCTGTGGAACAACTCGCTCGCCAAGGTCGATGTGGACACCCGTCAGATTGTCCGGGAGGACAGCATCGGTATCTCGCCGGGTGGCCTGGTCATCCATGACCACAAGGCCTATGTGGGTATAACGGCGGTGAGCGATGAATACGTTTACGGCCAGGGGAAGCTGGCTATCTGGGATTGTCGCGCAGATACGCTGATTACGTGTTATAATGTGGGCACCAATCCCAATTCGCTGGCGGTCGATGGCGGCGGCGACATTCACGTGCTGTGTACGGGAGACTATTTCTCGGACTTTGGCATCTCGTACATCATCAGCGGTGCTGCCGACGTTGTTTCCGACAGTCTGCCGCTGGGCGGCTCGCCGGGCAGTATCGCCATCGGTCCGGACAACTACGCCTATTGCGCTGCGGGCGGCTGGGTGTCGGTGGGCAATGTGTTTGTGTACAACGCCGGCACGCGGGAGATACTGTACGACAGCAGCCGGCCGCTGCTGGTGACGAAGGGCTGCATGGCGGTGGCGCCGTTCCAGGATTCGACGGTGATGGCGATAGGCTTTTACGACACTGTCCAGGTCGTCAACGTACACGGCGGGGGAAGTATCAAGTATGCCGTGGGCGACGGTCCGGTGTTTGCAGACTACAACTATCGCCCCGGTGATATCACCGGGGACTGGATGGTTGACATTGGTGATCTCACCCGGCTGATTGAGTACCTTTTTATCACCTTCGAACCGATGCCGTATCCCGGCTGGCAGGGAAACGTGGACGGTGACTTCAGTATCGACGTGGGGGATCTGACGCGGGTGATCGAATATCTGTTCCTGGAGGGCGCCGGTCTGCGGGTCGGTCCCACCTGGCTGCGATTCGATTAGATGCCCTCCGAGAAACTGTGACTCGGGAGCCGGGCAGTGCCGGTTACTGTCCGATTCCGGAGTACAGAGCGCGGCAGCCCGAGGTGACACGAGTACAATGCACACTTTTGAGTGCCTTCTTTTTTTCGTTTTGTGTAAAACAAATTCTTTACGAAACCTGTAGAGTATGGTATACTCGGCACGTCGATAGGGACCTCCGGGCAACAATCAGACTCCTCAAGTAAAGAAAGAGCAAGACAAGGATGAGCTGGGGTTTCGACTACACGATTGATGTGGACGAAAAAGATTCGGTGATATACGTCAAAATCTACGGCAAGTGGAAGGAAGAGACGGCGGAGAGGTATCACCGGGATTTTAAAGCCGAAATAGACGCGTTGAGCGGCCGTCCCTGGGCCAAGCTGGTTGATCTGACGAACTGGAAAACGTCGTATGACGAAGTGACCGATGTGCTCGGCAAGCACATGTCGTGGTCACGCGATAACGACATAGGTCTGTCGCTGTATGTGATCGACAACACCAGTACGTTCCGCCAGTTGAATGAGATGTTCGCCAAGGGTGGAACCAAGGACATCTCTCACACGTTTCGTACATACGCGGAAGCAGAGCGATTCCTGAAGCAGAATTGGCCGAAGAAGTAGCAGGAGCTTCTGTCGACCTGCGTCCGCGGTAGTT
>JAHIVM010000240.1 GCA_018816665.1 Candidatus Zixiibacteriota bacterium | reverse complement strand
GTCCGGTGCCTGAAATCCGGCGCACGGAGGCAAAAAAGCAGTCTGGTGACAGACTGTTTTTTTTGTGTGGCAAAGAATTCACAGATCTGGCTCGAAAATACCGATTCTCTGTATAAAGGTATGCGTCTGAGCGACGGCCTGTTAGCCGGCCCCGCGCAGACTTGACAGAGGGCAAAGATGAGTAGTGAACATGACACGGCTGCGCTGAGCGCGACTGATCTTGTTGGCACCGAGCAGGCAGAGCAGCATGCCGTCCTGGTAGTGCGTTGTCTTCGGGCCGATGATCCGGTGCGATTTGTTGATGAACCCCCGGTGGTGCGGCATCTGCGGGCTGAGGGTTGGACGGTGGCATTTGCCTCGGCCGGTGACCAGATGACGGACAAGTACGAAAGCGAACCCGGCCTGCTGGACCGGCTTCGCGAGAAATGGCACTTCGTGGAGACCATGGTCCGCCTGATCCCTCATTATGACGTCGTTCACGTCATATCCGGCACGCAGCAATCGACGGTCAGACTTGCGTTTCCCACGCTGGTGCTGGCGCGCTTTTTTGGCAAGAAATCAATCCTGCACTTTGAACTGGCCGACTCCGAGGAGTTTCTGGAAAAATGGGGACGGTTCTGCAGGCCTTTCCTGAAGCTGGCCGATTCGGTTGTGGTTGGTTCCCGGTATTTGCAGAAAGCCGTCAAACGAGCTCACCTCAGGGCTGCGGCCATAACCGCTCCCGTGGACACTTCAGGGATTACTCATTCCGTCAAGGAGAGGCTGCAACCGCGTATTGTGTTGATCAGTCCACTCGAGACCGCGTATAATGTGCCCTGCGCCCTGAAGGCGTTTGGCCTGGTCAAGCAGAAATATCCCCGCGCCGAGTTGATCATTGTCGGCAACGGCTCACAGGCAGAACAGCTGCAAGAGCAGATTGAGGAAGAACGCCTTTTTGGTGTTGAGCTGGCAGGTGATCTGTCCTCCGAGGAAATGCGGACCCTGATCGCCGGGGCCGATATCTATTTGAACTCGTCCTCTATCGACGAGTCTCCGCCGGTTCTGGCCATCGCTTTTGCGGCGGGTCTGCCGGTGGTGACGACCGATGCCGACGGTTTGCTGCATCTGGTTCGGGACCGGGTCAACGCCCTGGTAGCGCCGGTCAACGATCATGTGGGACTGGCCAATCGCATCATTGAACTGGTGGACAAACCCGATCTCTGCCGTCGGCTTTCCCTGCAGGGCCGTCGTGAAGCCGTGAAGCAGTCCTGGCAACGGGTGCGGCAGGACTGGGTCAACTTGTATTGTCGAACAGCCGCTGCGCGAGACTAAGATTTCTTTTCCTTCTTTTCGGTGTTTAGTGTGGAGGTGGCAGGCCCGTCAACCTGCCGCCTTTTTTTTCTGACCGGTCCGCATCCTCGGGAATGAATACAATCGTTACTATGTGATTGCCCGCCGCGGGGGGTGTTCTCTATATTGACGTATGCTAAAACGATACAGTCACAGCGCTCTCAACAGTTTCCGCAGCTGCCCCCGTCAATACCGCTTTCGATACGTCGATCGTATTGAAATCCCCAAACGCATTACGGCCGATGCCTACCTCGGGGCGGCGGTACACCGGCAGCTTGAGCTGGTGTACAAGTGGTCTGCCGACGGCAAGCTCTATCCGCTGGACAAGGCCCTGGCGGCGTTCATGGCGGAGTGGGACAAGCCGGACCGCCAGTTGATCGAGGTCACCGCCGAACATGTTACGGTGGATGATTACATCGAAAACGGCCGGAAGATGATCGAGAAGTTCTATCGCCACTATGAGCCGTTTTCGCAGGGTACGCTGCTGGGGGCGGAACTGAATGTCAATTTCACGCTGCCCGACACGCCCATTCAGTTCAATGCTCGGATCGATCGACTTCTGAAGTACGACGACGGGGTGGTGGAAATCTGCGACTACAAGACCGGTCAGCGGATGCCCCTGGGGGTGAAGGACCCCGCCTTTTATCTGCAGATGGGGCTCTATCATATTGCCATCCAGACCATTTATCCCCAGTTCGAAACGATTGAACTCGCTCAGTATTTTTTGCGGCAGGATGAGGTCATTCGTCATCGCATGCGTCCGGATGAAGTTGATGAGATGACCGAACAATTACGCCAGAGCGTGCTGGAAACGGCACATGCCGAACGGCTCGATGATTTCCCGACCAGGGAAGGGCGGATATGTTCTTTCTGCGACTACGAGCACCTCTGTCCGGCCAAGCGGCATCGTCGTATTCTGGAAACCGAGGCGGGCAAGGATGCACCGGAGAAGGCTACCATGGAGACGGCGGAAACGCTGGCCAATAGATTCATCGAACTGCACGGCAAATACAAAGAGCTTGAGGCGGAACTAAACGCCATGAAAGAAGACATCAAACAGACGGCTGCCGATCTGTCCCTGGACAAACTCAGCGGCAAGGACGCCGATGTGACCGTGCGTTGCTCCCTCAAGGAGCGCTTTCCGACAAAAACGAAGGATCTCGAGAAATATACGGCGTTGTCGCAACTGGCTCGTCAGTGGCAACTGGACACCTGCTTTACGCTCGATACCAACATGCTGATGAAAGACATCTACAAAAAGCAGCAGTTGGGGGCCGAGCAGCTGGCACAGTTGGAGGAATTCGTCGCGGTTGAAGAGTCGGCGACAGTCTCCGTGCGGCAGCGACGGAAAACATCAATCGACGACTGAGTGACCGAGCAGGAAAGAAAAACAAAAAGGCCCGGCCGTTTGACCGGGCCTTTGACGTATTACGGTTTGGCTGGTGCGGCCAGATCGGTGTTCCGAACCACCCAGACAGGAACGAGTTCGCGATCGAAGAAATCAACCTTGGCGGTGTCACCCGTTTCGGATTGATCGGTGTCAACAATCGCCATAAGCGAGTTGTCGGGATGCGTGGTCGTGGTGTCAACCATCAGATGTTCGATCTTTTTCTCTTCCAGCGATGACACAAAGACCGTCACCAGGCGGCCGCTTCCCGGTGTCAGCCGGTAGTCGCTCGGTCCCAGGTTGGCAATCATGCCCAGCGTGACGCACTGGATGGCGGTATCCGGACGGAACCCGCGATAGCTCCACTGGGCCACCCGGCCGCCGGTGTACACCGCCGAGTCGGCCACAATCTTGTTCAGACCGGCCGAGAGTTTCAGCGGAATGGCAATGCCCACCAGGCTTTCATCGTTGGTTATCGTGAGCGTGATCGAGCAGTTGTAGTCGTCAATGCGGGCTACTTCCGCGAACAATGTGTCGGGTGCACCAAAACGGTCCCCGTCACCGGCCGCGGCCAGTACAGGCGCAACCAGAAGTATCGAAAAGAAAAGCAGAACTTTGGCAGTTGGTCTCATTCTTCCTCCAGAAGTAGGTCCTTACTCCAGCTAATCGGTTTCTACACTGTTTATCGTCCAAAGATCCTAAATTTCGGCGTTATCGTCAACAGTAAGCGCTTTTCTCAGTTCGACCATCAGGGAATCGGCAGCGGCGCCGTTGTTGAGCTTGTCGCGCTGAATCACCGAGGCGGTGATCACGGCCTGTTGACCGATGCTCGTTTTGGGGAATTCCTCGAACAGCCTGACCAGAATCCCGACCGTGGTGGGCCAGTCTTCCCGCCGGCGATATAATTCGGCCTTGTAGCTCAGGGCCAGGGCGGCATCTGTCGTCCCCGAACGGTTCATCGCAATCCGATCCAATTCCGTTTCAGCCCGGTGCTCCATACGTTCCGATTCCAGGGTACGTCCTTGTCGCGCATACTGATCGGTCAGGTACACGAAGGTCGCCATGGCCTGCTCGGAACTCGGATACTTCTCCAGAAGGAAGCGATACTCCGTTTCTGCCCGGTCCCAATTATCCTGCAGTTCAAAGGAGCGGGCGATGGCGTACTGGGCCGCCGGAGTTTCGTCAAAAAACTTGGTATACTTGTGTTTCAGCGTAGTGAGCAGTTCCCGGGCCTCGTTGTATTTCTTCTGATCCAGCAGCACGTTTGTTTTGGCAAACAGGACAGCCGGTCGCCGGAGCGTATCTCGTCCCTTCAACCGATCCAGGAGACCGTCGAATTCCATCACAGCTGAATCCAGGCGATTGAGCTTGGTGGCGTAAATATTGGCTATTCTCATGGTCGATCGGGGATCAACGCTGGTGCTGGAATCCCTGACCATACGCAATTCAGATATCGCCCGGTTCCAGTCGCCGGCCAGCTCATACAGCCGGGAAAGCCCGGTATGAGCGGCGGCCTCGGTTTCCGTATTCGGATAGTCCCGAACCAGGTCCTGATAATACCCCTCGGCAGCGTCGAACTGCATCCGGACGCCTACCGTGTCATTGGTGCGCAGGTACACACTGAGGATGTGCAAGGGGAGATTAAACAGGGGCGGGACCAACTCCCCGCGACCCGTAGTCGGGGGGTAGAAGGTATTGACTGAGTAGTCGTACACGGCCAGGGCGGAATCCCAGAGACCCTTGGACTGCAGCGCCTGGCCGAGATGCAGGTGAGCCGAGATCCGGGGCGCTCCTTCCACCGGTACGCCGGCAATAAACCGATTCAACTCGGTGATACACGAATCAAAATCCCCATCGGCATAATATATCTGGGTCAGACGGTTGGTCGCCTGATAGTTGAGATACTGGAGTTCGCGGTACTCCTGGGGATACTCCAGGGCCGACAGGCTGTCGAGCGCGGCGTAGCAGAACTCTATGGTTTCCCGGTATTTGGCGCGCAAATCGGTATACACAGAGGGATCGTTCAGGTCCGGGCGAATATCAGCCTGCTGGCTTGCCTTCTCGGCGTCGAAATACAGCTGTTCCGCCTGGTACCGGATCTGAACTCCGGGATTATCGGTGCATCCTGCAGCCAAAATGCACAGTGCAAGCACCGGCAATACGGTGAATATGTGACGCATCATAGTTAGTATCGGCTTCCTGCATAGAGGGTTGAAGAAGATGTAATATATGCACCGGGACCGGGCCGTCAAACAATATTGTATCAGGCCGATCCTTCTTTCGCGGGTGTCAGTGCCTGTCCGATCTGCGGGAGCTTGTGGGGCTCCGGTCGGACAACCCCGGGGGGGTCCCCTTCCGGCGGTTCCCGGTCCCTGGAACGTTTCTATGGATAGTAACAAAAAGACGTTGACAAATCCGTGATTTATTATAGGTTGTTTCTATTGACAGAAACAGGTGGAGAGATTCGATGAAAACGACCGGTGAAATTATACGTATTCTCTGCGACATCAACGACTACTCAGAGATGAAAAAACTGGTCGGCGAGTTGTTCACTCCCGCGGAGTTACAGGATGTTGCTCTTCGATGGCGTCTGATGAAGATGCTGCACCAGGGAACGCCCCAGCGACGGATTGCCGACAAGCTGGGTGTCAGCCTCTGCAAGATCACCCGGGGATCCAGGGTGCTCAAAACCCGGGGCTCAGTCACGAAGAGAATCCTAGACGTCCGAACAGGAGGACAACATGCAGTCAAACAGCAATCTCCAGCCCACCCCCGATAACGACGGATTTTTTGGTACGTACGGCGGGCGGTACGTGCCGGAACCACTAATCGCCGTCCTTGACGAAATCTCACGGGCTTATCAGACGTACAAAAACGATGATGCCTTTAAGCGCGAACTGGCCGATCTGTACAAGCACTACGTAGGCCGTCCCAGTCCGATATTTCACGCCCGGCGACTCACCGGACACTGCGGCGGGGCGCAGATTTTCCTCAAGCGGGAAGACCTGAATCATACCGGTGCCCACAAAATCAACCACTGCCTTGGTGAGGCTCTTCTGGCCAAACGCATGGGCAAAAAGAAAATCATCGCCGAAACAGGCGCCGGGCAGCACGGGGTGGCTCTGGCCACCGCCGCCGCCCTGGTCGGACTCGAGTGCGACATCTACATGGGCGAAGTAGATATCGAAAAGGAGCATCCCAATGTCGTCCGGATGGGCATACTGGGCGCCCGTGTGGTACCCGTGGCGGCCGGACAACGGACGCTCAAGGAAGCGGTGGATGCCGCCCTGATGGCTTATGTCCAGGATCCCATCACCCAGTTTTACGGCATTGGGTCGGTAGTCGGACCGCATCCGTTCCCCATGATGGTGCGCGATTTCCAGCAGGTGGTCGGGGAAGAGGCCCGGGAGCAGTTTCTGGATATGACCGGACGGCTGCCGGATAACCTGATTGCCTGTGTTGGAGGGGGATCAAACGCGATCGGCCTGTTTACGGCCTTCCTGGACGATGAAAACGTCGCGATGTTTGGCGTCGAACCGGCCGGACTCAGTTTCAAAGTCGGCGAGCACGCCGCCACGTTGACCATGGGAACGCCGGGGGTAATCCACGGTTTCCGTTGCCACCTGCTTCAGGATGAAGACGGCGAACCGTTGCCGGTGTATTCCTGCGCCTCCGGTCTTGACTATCCGGGGGTTGGACCGCAGCACAGCTTTTTGAAAGAAATCGGCCGGGTTACGTATGAGACCATCAATGACAAGGAAGCTATCGACGCCTTTTTCGCCCTGTCCCGGATAGAGGGAATCATCCCGGCCCTGGAGAGTTCCCATGCGGTGGCGTTCGCCATGAAAGTGGCGGCTCTGCTGGAATCCGACAAGACCATCCTGGTCAATCTCTCCGGTAGAGGGGACAAGGATATTGACCATGTGGTCCGGGTCTATGGTCACCTGTATGGAGTGGAATAGATCTCTCTTGTCCTGTCATGGCTTGTTGCCGCTGCAGGCCGGTGACAGCCCCATTCGCCTGACTTCCTTTCACGCCACGGCCCGGCCACCGAAGTGACCGGGCCGTCCCGGTGCATGAGTTTCCGGATCATCTAGTGAGCAGTCGCCGCCAGGGCGCCGCGTTCTCGCTGCTGCCCGCGAGCTACCTTGTTTTCGTACATCAGACTGTCGGCCTCGGACAGCAACTCTTCCAGGCTGGCCGGGACGGCTGGATCGAACTGCACCGATCCCAGCGATACCGAGAGCGAGTACCGTCGATGTTCACGCGCGTTGTGACGGTTCAGGTTCTCCTGCAGGTGTTCTTTCAGGATCTCGGCGTTCGCCCCGGATGCGTCGATTGCCAGCACCGCAAACTCGTCACCGCCCAGGCGTCCGATAATATCCGACTCCCGAAATGTCTCCCTGAGCACGCCGGCGGTTTCAACAATCGCCGCATCGCCCTCGCCGTGTCCGAACGTGTCGTTGATGTGCTTCAGTCCGTCGAGGTCGATAAAAAACAGCACGAGTTTTCGTCCGGTCCGGCGTGACATGGCCAGTTGCTGTTGCGCCAGAGCCATGAACCCCCGGCGGTTGGCCGTTCCGGTCAAATCGTCATGCAAAGACATTTCCCGCAGTTCCATCGCCATGTGATTCAGCCGCTGGTTGGCCTCAAGGAGGTTGGTGACCAGGCGGTGGCGTTCCACGGCGTAGCGCACGGACCGGTCGAGCGTGGCCGGATTGATGTCGTCTTTCTCCAGATAGTCGGCCCCGCCGGCTTCCATCACCGCGAGATCGATGTCGTAATGCCCCTTGCCCGTCAACACGATGACGGGGCAGTTGAGGAGGTTGTCCCCGGCTGCCCGTTCGAGCAGCGAGACTCCGTCGCCGTCGGGCAGGCGATAGTCGGTGATCACGCAGTCATAGGTCGTGCTTCTGAGCGCTGCCAGACCGGAGGTCTGGTCGGATCGTTCATCGATAACTGTGTTGGGCCGGACGGCGCTAAGAGCCCGCCGGATCGCCATGCGGTCGATCTCGTCGTCGTCAATCAACAGGATATGCAGCGGTTCAGACATAACAGCCTCGCTTCGGTAGTTCCACCGCCTGCCAGTAGAGATTCAACATTGATGCCAGCAGAGGGAAGTGCTCGCCGATACGGGCCTTGACCATGTAGCCTGCGATGTTATACCGATAGGCCCTCTCTTTGTCTTCCTCGGCGTCGGAAGTTGATAGTAC
>JAHIVM010000239.1 GCA_018816665.1 Candidatus Zixiibacteriota bacterium | reverse complement strand
TCACCTTCGGATCGTCGGTGTTCGCCGGGGCGACCGCCATCCTGCGATATCTGGTCGGTCAGAGTCACGCCGAGACTATCCTGCTCAGTGGTGATATGTATTCGGCCGAGCGGGCGCTTGAACTTGGGTTGATCGACGGTGTGGTGGCGGCGGATGATCTGGCCGGTCAGGCTCATGACGTTGCGGCACTGCTGGCCTCCAAACATGGTCCGGCATTTGCGGCCATCAAGGGCCTGCTTCGCGAACCGGTCGTGGCCGGTTTTGCGGACCTTGAAGAGGAGTCGATCCAGCAGTTCAACGCCATCTGGTACTCGGCCGTCCTTCGCGAGAACCTCAAGGGGATCAAAATAGACTGACGTTTTGGTCCGGGCAATAAAACGGCTGCCGGAAAGCCGACAGCCGCGGAACACATCACAGATTATGCCCTGAACTAGGATTTCTTCGTAGCCGCGCGCAGGTACTCACGATTCATTTTCGCAATAACCTCCACGCTGATTTCCTTCGGGCATACTGCCTCGCACTCGTACTGATTGGTGCAATTGCCGAAGCCCTCGGCGTCCATCTGGGCCACCATGGCCCGAACGCGCCGCTCCCGTTCGACCTGGCCCTGTGGCAGGTGGGCGAACTGAGATACTTTCGCGCCGACAAACAACATAGCCG
Organism: Candidatus Zixiibacteriota bacterium; assembly: GCA_018816665.1. GTDB lineage: Bacteria > Zixibacteria > MSB-5A5 > GN15 > FEB-12 > JAHIVM01. Next base: position 4,740 of record JAHIVM010000239.1, on the reverse strand, counting down.
AGGCGTTTTTGCAGGCTGCCACACACGCCCCGCAACCGATACAGGCCGCCGCGTCCATAGCTTTTTCCGCAAAGTACTTCGGAATGGGGATGGCGTTGGCGTCCGGAATACCGCCGGTATTGACGGACACAAACCCGCCGGCCTGCATGATGCGATCAAATGCCGAACGATCAACCACCAGGTCCTTGATGACCGGGAAAGCCTTCGCCCGGAACGGCTCGATATAAATATGGTCACCGTCGCTGAAATGCCGCATGTGCAACTGACAGGTAGTCGTAGCCTTCTGATGTCCGTGGGGGGCACCGTTGATCACCAGGGAACAGGTGCCGCAGATGCCTTCGCGGCAGTCGTGGTCGAAATGGATCGGATCGATACCCTGCTCCACGAGCTGCTCGTTGACGACATCCAGCATCTCCAGGAAGGACATGTGTTCCGATATATCGCGGGCCTGGTAGACCTCCATCCTGCCTTTGTCGTGGGCGTTTTTTTGACGCCATACGTGCAACGTGAGATTCATTACTTATAGCTCCTTGTCGCCAGCTTGACGTTTTCGAACTCCAGCGGCTCTTTGTGCAGTTCGGGTTTGGTGCCCACACCCTTGTATTCCCAGGCGGCCACATAGGTGTATTTCTTGTCATTGCGAAGCGCCTCGCCGTCCTCGGTCTGGTACTCCTCGCGGAAGTGAGCGCCGCAGGATTCCTCGCGATCGAGCGCATCCTCGCACATCACTTCGGCAAACTCCAGGAAGTCGGCGACTCGGCCGGCATTTTCGAGCGACATATTCAGTTCTTCGTTCGTGCCCAGCACGCGGACATCCTGCCAGAATTGCTCCCGCAGTTCGGGGATTTTCTGCAGCGCCGTTTCCAGGCCCTTGCGGTTGCGCGCCATGCCGCAGTAATCCCACATGATCTTTCCCAACTCGCGATGGAACGAATCGACCGACCGCTTGCCGTTGATCGACAGCAATTTTCGTGTCCGTTCATTGACTTCGTCCTCGGTACGCTTAAAATCCTTGCCGTCGGGGGAAAGGTTTTTGGCGCCGGCTGCGGCAAAGTAGTTGGCGATGGTATACGGAATCACGAAGTAACCGTCGGCCAGCCCCTGCATAAGCGCGGAGGCTCCCAGCCGGTTGGCGCCGTGGTCCGAGAAATTGGCCTCGCCCAGCACAAACAGTCCGGGAATGGTGCTTTCCAGGTTGTAGTCGACCCACAGTCCGCCCATGGTATAGTGGGAGGCCGGGAAGATGCGCATCGGGACTTTGTACGGGTTATCGGCGGTGATCCGTTCGTACATGTCGAACAGGTTGCCGTAGCGCTCGCGGATTGTATCCTCGCCGAGCCGGTTGATGGCATCGGCAAAATCGAGATACACGCCGAGACCCGTATCACCCACGCCGCGACCCTCATCGCACACTTCCTTGGCGGCCCGCGATGATATGTCACGCGGAGCCAGGTTGCCGAAACTCGGGTACTTGCGTTCGAGATAGTAGTCCCGGTCCGCCTCGGGAATATCGTTGGGAGCTCGTTTGTCATCGGCGCTTTTCGGTACCCAGATACGGCCGTCGTTCCGCAGCGACTCGGACATCAGAGTCAGCTTGGACTGATATTCGCCCGAGACCGGAATACAGGTGGGATGGATCTGGGTGTAGCAGGGGTTGGCAAACGCGGCGCCCCGCTTGTAGGCTCGATAGGCTGCCGTCACATTGCAGGCCATCGCGTTGGTCGACAGGTAAAACACGTTGCCGTACCCGCCCGTGGCCAGGACCACCGCATCGGCGGCGTATGACTTGACCTCCCCGGTAACGAGGTTGCGCACTACAATGCCCTTGGCGTGACCGTCGACCAGCACCACATCCAGCATCTCCGTACGCGGATACATCTGGACTTTCCCCAGTCCAATCTGCCGGGACAGGGCCGAGTAGGCGCCCAGCAGCAATTGCTGTCCGGTTTGACCGCGGGCATAAAACGTGCGGGAAACCTGGGCGCCGCCAAATGATCTGTTGGCCAGCAGACCGCCGTATTCGCGGGCGAACGGCACACCCTGGGCCACGCACTGGTCGATAATAGCGGTGGAGACTTCGGCCAGCCGGTGCACGTTGGCCTCGCGGGAGCGGAAGTCGCCGCCCTTGACCGTATCGTAGAAAAGCCTGAAGACCGAATCGCCGTCGTTCTGATAGTTCTTGGCGGCGTTAATCCCGCCCTGAGCGGCAATGGAGTGCGCCCGGCGGGGGGAATCCTGGAAACAGAAAGCCTTGACGTTGTAACCCAGCTCCGCCATGGATGCCGCCGCCGAGGCTCCGGCCAGTCCGGTGCCGACTACGATGACGCTGTATTTGCGCTTGTTGGCCGGATTGACCAGCTTCATCTCGAATTTGTGTTTTGACCATTTCTCGGCAATTGGACCCGAGGGTATCTTGGCATCGAGTTTCATATCAGTACCCTCCTCCCGGAAGCGTCAGGCAACCGGTCAACACAGCCGTAGGTATCGACGCATACCCCACAAACAGCAGAATCGTGAAAAACCAGGCGATCCTGTTCAGCCGAACCTGCCAGGCGGGGGAATTCAGGCCCAGCGACTGGAACATCGAGGCCACCCCGTGGCTCAGATGGTAGGCAAGCAGGCCGACGCCCACAATGTAGACCGCCGATATGATCCAGTCCGAAAAACCGTGGATGACCATGGAGTAGACGTCAAAACGCCCCTGGCCATCCAGGAGACTGGCGTACTCCGGATTGGTCAACCGGGCAGTGTAGTGTAACAAATGGTACGCTACGAAAGTCAGGATAATCAGGCCGGTCCAGATCATGGTTCGCGAGGCCAGACTCGCTTTCTGGGTCGTTTCGTTTTTGTACCCTACCGGCCGGGCCGCGTTGTTCTGCAGTTTCAGCAGGATACCCAGCCAGATGTGGGTTATGAACGCCGCGGCGAGAAACAGCCGGATCACCCAGAGCATCGGCCCCAGGTTCTGCAGCGTTTCCGCGTAGTGGTTCATTTGATCCTGCCCGATAAATACCTGTAAATTGCCCAGCATGTGGCCGCAGACAAACCCGAAGGCGATTACGCCGGAAACCGCCATAAGCACTTTTTTGCCGATGGAGGTTGTAGTCAGGTAAGCCGGGATAGTGCTGGGAGGATTACTAGAAGCTATTGTACTCATAGACCTTCCTCATTATTGAAACCCCGCAGGAAAGTAGGGGGCGGCATCATAATAGTCAAATGAAAAGCGGGCTTATGCAGTCTGTAATTCAAAAACTGACGCTAAGTTCCGATACTCAAAGGGAAGTTCAAAACGACCCCAAACCCATCTGAAGCGGGATTGATCTCGTAGTGTATAAGAGCCGAGACCCAATAAAAGCCCGTCGACCGGCAGGTCACAAGGTAATTGACAACCGGCAAAGGGTTTAGTAAATTTGAGGTCCACGTCCGAAAACTAAACGGAATACTACTGCTGGAAATAGTACATGAACGGGAGAGAGGTATGATCAAAACAAGGATGATGTTGCTGCTGGTACTGGTTATCGCATTTAGTGCGGGCACTGCCTTTGGCGCCGACATCAAAATGAAGATCTCCGGCAAAGGTGCCGTTGATGCCAACACCATCAAGGCCGGCGAGCCGGTTTCGGTGGATATTTACTGGTCCAATGACAAAGAAGGCCGTCGCGGCTTCACCTGCGGCTTCAAAGTCACATCCAAAGATATCAAAGAAATCGTACACGTGGTCGACAGCGGTAAGGGACTCAACCCCCGTGGCGATATCAAGGGCCACAACGGCTGGCAGGACGCATCGGTGTGGGATTTTGCCGGCGTCTGGACTCCCGAGGTCGATTGGGACGGCAAACTGCCGGATCAGATTGGTTTTGGCGGCGCAGTCGTAAAAAAACAGTACGGCCCGCACGAACTCACCAAGGTTCTGTCGTTTGACATCATCGTTCCGGAGGCCGGGACCATTGTCATCGATTCAGCCTTTTTCCCGCCGGGTGGATACTGGAAATTCGGTTCCGGTGAGAAAATGACCTGGGATGGCCCTCACACGTACAAAGTGGTAAAATAACCGGCTTAAGGGCCCGCCCACGGCGGGCCTTTTTGCTGTATGCATACCATGAGATTGTCCCCGCTGATACTTGCGCTTGTCCTTATGGCCGGCCCCGCCGCGGCCCAGTCGTCCGATGACACCGCTGCCGTCGACAGCCTGCCCAACTACGTGATCCGGATCGATCGGGCCACGGTTGGGGATATGGCTCTCGACGACACCCTCGATGTCGTGCTGGAGTCCTATGGAGCGGCCTTTGCGGGGTTCGTGCTGAAGGTGGCAACAGCCAGTCCCTATGTGGACATTATCGAAATCCTGAAAGGCGAGATTCCGGACTCCTGCGGCTGGGAGCTGTTTAATCCTCGAAAGGTGCACGGCCTGGTGCAGGACGGCGATCCGCTCACCGTATGGCAGGTGACCGGTCTGGCCAAAACAACCCCGGATAACCGTCGACCAACCTGCATCGGTTTTGACCGACCGGCCTCACTCCTGCGCATGGTGGTCACCAGCGCACACGCGCTGCAGATACCGGATACCAGCGCCCCGATCTTCTTCTATTGGGAGGATTGCCGCGACAATGTGGTGTCCGACTCGCTGGGGGACAAACTGGTGGTATCGGCCAACGTGATTGACTACTTCCCGGTGGCGCAGGACTTCCAGCGGGACGGTTTCCCAACTCGCTTCGGGACGCCCTCGCAGTGCATCAAACC
>JAHIVM010000238.1 GCA_018816665.1 Candidatus Zixiibacteriota bacterium | reverse complement strand
GACATCAGCCGGCGCAAACGGACAATAAATGAGGATGAAAGTATGCCTGGCGTAACAATAGACAAAAACCACTGCAAAGGTTGCGAACTGTGTGTACAGGCCTGCCCGCAGCACATTCTCTCGATGTCTCGAGAGATCACGCTTCGCGGCTACTTCTACGCGCGTATGCACGATCCGTCACGCTGTATCGGCTGCCGGATATGTGCACTGACCTGCCCCGACGCGGCAATCGAGGTCCATACGCACGGCACCCAGTTTGTGCTGTTCGACTACTAGGCAAGAGAGGACAGACGTTGTGGCAAAAATACTGATGAAGGGAAATGAAGCGATCGCCGAGGCGGCTCTGCGTGCCGGTGGCAATAACTACTTTTGCTACCCCATCACGCCGCAGTCGGAAGTCGCTGAATACCTGGCCAAACGAATGCCTGAAGTCGGCGGCGTCTTTCTTCAGGCGGAAAGTGAAGTCGCGGTAGGTAACATGCTGTTCGGGGCGGCGGCCTCGGGCAAACGGGTGTTCACTACCTCGTCCAGCCCGGGTATCAGCCTGATGCAGGAGTCCATCTCCTACATCGCCGGCGCCCAGCTCCCCTGCGTGCTGCTGAACATCATGCGGGGCGGTCCGGGTCTCGGGGGTATTCTTCCCGCCCAATCCGACTATTTCCAGGCTACCAAGGGCGGCGGTCACGGTGATTACCGGCTGCTGGTCCTGGCCCCCTCCACTATCCAGGAGGCGGTCGATCTGACCATGCTGGCCTTCCATCTCTCCGACAAATACCGCAATCCGGTGATGCTGATCGGCGACGGTATGATCGGACAGATGATGGAGCCGGTGGAGTTCCCCGAGAAGTATGTTGAAGACGAACTTCCGGGCAAGGATGACTGGGCGCTCACCGGAGCGAAAGATCGTGAAAAGCGAATTGTCAAATCCCTCTTCCTCGACCCGCTGGCCCTGGAAATAAACAATCATGAACTCTACAAGAAGTACGAGTTGATGAAGCAGAACGAAGCGCGGTACGAGTGTTACAAAATCTCCGCCAAAAACAAGGTCCTCATTGTGTCCTACGGCACGATGGCGCGGATCTGCCAGACGGTGATTGATGAACTCGAAAGCGAGGGCGTCTCGGTCGGCCTGTTCCGACCCATTTCCCTGTTCCCGTTCCCCGAAAAAGAGCTGCGGAAAGAAATCCTGAAGAAGAACGTCGGTACCGTGCTCACCGTGGAGATGAGCATGGGTCAGATGGTAGAAGACGTCGAGAAGGTGGCCGCGGGAGCCAAACCAGTGAAGTTTTTCGGTCGCACCGGCGGCATCGTACCGTCACCCGACGAAGTCAAGGAGAACATCAAGGAAATGATCAGGCAGGACGCTGCGCCCGCCAAGCGTACCAGGAAGGGGAAATAGTTATGGCGAATCAGGCAACGACTATCTTTACCCGGCCGGAATCGCTCAACGAGGTGGTAACGCACTACTGCCCCGGCTGTACGCACGGCATCATTCACCGACTGGTGGCGGAGTCTCTCGATGAGTTACAGCTCCGCGACAAGACGGTCGGGGTGGCGCCGGTCGGCTGCTCGGTGCTGATCTACAACTACTTCAATTGCGACTTTCTCGAGGCGCCGCACGGTCGCGCGCCCGCACTGGCCACCGGTTTCAAACGCCTCCGCCCGGATATGATTGTGTTTACGTATCAGGGCGACGGTGATCTGGCCTCGATCGGCATGGGCGAAATCGTGCATGCGGCCAATCGCGGAGAAAAAATCACCGTGATTTTTGTCAATAACGCCATTTACGGTATGACAGGCGGCCAGATGGCGCCCACGACTCTGCCGGGCCAGATTACCACCACCTCGCCGGCCGGCCGTGACACCGCGTCCGCGGGACATCCCATTCGGATGAGCGAACTCCTGGCCACGCTGCGAACGCCCAGCTACATAGAACGCGTATCGGTGCATTCGCCGCAGCATATCATTCAGGCCAAGCGAGCCATCAAAAAGGCCTTTACGTACCAGAGTCAGGACAGGTGTTTCTCGCTGGTGGAAGTTGTGTCGACCTGCCCCACCAACTGGGGTATGTCGCCGACCGATTCGACAAAATGGCTCGAGGACAACCTTCTCGCATATTACAAACTGGGCCTGTACAGTGAACCGGATGACGAGGAGGACTCCTGATGTCACAGTATGAAGTCACCTTTGCCGGTTTTGGCGGCCAGGGAGTAATGGTAGCCGGGCAGCTTCTGTCCTACACGGGCATCAAACAGGACAAAAATGTCGTGTGGATTCCGTCGTACGGTCCGGAGATGCGGGGCGGCACCGCCTATTGCACGGTGGTTATTTCCGATGTACGCATTGGTTCGCCGATCATCAGCAATCCCCAGGGCGCCTGCGTATTCAATCGTCCCTCGTTTGACAAGTTCTCGACCAAGGTCAAACCGGGCGGTCTGTTGCTCGTCAACTCATCGCTCATTCCGGCGACGACCGACCGCACCGACATTACGGAACTGCTCGTGCCGGCCAATGCGATCGCCATGGAAGCCGGCAGTGTCAAGGCGGTCAATGTCGTCATGCTCGGTGCATTTGTGGGAGCAACGGACGTTGTTGATATCAAACTGGTCAAAGCGGTGCTCACGGAGAAGCTCGGGCACAAAAAGAGCATGCTGGATATCAACCTCAAGGTCCTTGACCAGAGCTACAAGCTGGCCAAACAACAACTCGCTCAGGGGCAGAAGGTATGAAGCAGACATTCGATAAGATTCCCGACATCATAGCGAAACATCCGCAGAATGCCGGTTCGCTGATCATGATTCTCCAGGATATTCAGAAAGAATACAACTACCTGCCGCCCGAGGCACTCACGCAGACGGCGGCGGCGCTTGATGTTCCACTCAGCAAGGTGTGCTCTGTATCGACTTTCTACAACTCCTTTTCGCTGAAACCGCGCGGTCGGAAGATTGTCCGGGTGTGCGTGGGAACGGCCTGCCATATTCGCGGTTCGAATCTCATTCAGCAGCAACTGGAGAGCACACTGAATCTCAAGGCCGGCGAAACAAGCAAAGATCTTGAGTATACGCTGGAAGCGGTCGCGTGTGTGGGGGCGTGCGCCATGGCACCGGTTGTCATTATCAATGACAAGTATCACGGCTCGCTCAAGGTGAACAAAGCCGCCAAACTGCTGGAGAAGAAGTAACATGTGTATTACCAGTTCCAGGCAGTTGAAACAGGTCAGGAAAGAGTTTCTCGACGGCGATGCCAGGTTCGAGAAGAAGGTCATGATTTGCTGCGGTACCGGCTGTCTGGCCAACGGCGCCCAGGAGATTGTCGACGAATTCGATTCCATCCTCAGGAAAAAGCGTATTAAGGGGTTCACGATCGAGGCTGTGCGATCTACGGGCTGTCACGGCTTCTGCGAGCAGGGACCGCTGGTGATTATCGAGCCAAGGGGCACGTTCTACACCAAGGTGAAGGTGAAAGATGTCGCTGACATCATTGAGAAGTCGATTCGCAGTGATGAAGTAATCGACAAGCATCTGTACACCGATCCGGCGACCAAACAGAAGATCGAGCGGTATCCCGATGTCGCCTTCTTCTCGCACCAGCAGCGGATCGCCCTTCGCAACCTGGGCAAAATCGCCCCGCATAATATCAAAGACTATATCGCCAACGGAGGCTACCAGTCACTGGCCAAGGTGCTGACGACAATGACTCCGGACGATGTGATTACCGAAGTCAGCAAGTCCGGCCTTCGCGGACGCGGCGGCGGCGGCTTTTCGGCCGGACGCAAATGGCGTTCCTGCGCCGATGTCGAATCCGACACCCACTACGTCATCTGCAACGGTGACGAAGGCGACCCGGGCGCGTTCATGGATCGCTCCATTATGGAAGGCGATCCGCACTCGGTTCTCGAAGGCCTGGCGATTGCCGCCTATGCGGTGGGCGCGAAAGAGGGATTCGTCTACGTTCGTGATGAGTATCCGCTGGCTGTCGTTCATATGCAGAAAGCCATCGAAGACTGCCGCAAAGAAGGCCTGCTCGGAGAGAATATCTTTGAGACCAACTTCTGTTTCGACGTCCACATCGCTCGCGGCGCCGGAGCCTTTGTCTGTGGCGAGTCATCGGCCCTCATGAAATCGGTTGCCGGCGAAGTCGGCGAACCACGGGCCAAGTATGTCCGTTCGGTTGTCAAGGGCCTGCACGACCAGCCGACCGTGCTGAACAATGTCGAGACTTTTGCCAACATCCCGATTATTTTTGAGAAGGGGGCTGATTGGTACGCCGGGATCGGCACCAAAAAAAGCACCGGCACAAAGGTCTTCTCGCTTGTCGGCAAGGTGCGCAACACGGGCCTGATCGAAGTTCCGATGGGTATCACGCTGCGCCAGATCATTTTCGACATCGGCGGCGGCATCATCGATGACCGTCCGTTCAAGGCCGTCCAGACCGGCGGTCCGTCGGGCGGCTGCCTGCCGGAATCGAAACTCGATCTGCCGGTGGATTTTGACTCGCTGACCGAAAACGGATCGATGATGGGTTCCGGCGGCATGATCGTCATGGACGACCGGACCTGCATGGTTGATGTCGCCAAGTATTTCACGGATTTTCTCGTCAAGGAATCCTGCGGTAAGTGTGTGCCGTGCCGTGAAGGTCTTTATCAGCTGCACAAGCTGCTGGTGAAGATCAGCGAGGGACGCGGTGAGGAGAGCGATATCGACAGAATGGAGCAGCTGTCAGAAGTGATTGTCAACGCGTCCCTCTGTGGGCTGGGACAATCGGGCCCGAATCCGCTGCTGTCGACATTGAAGTATTTCCGCGATGAATATACAGCTCACATTCGTGACAAACGCTGCCCGGCCGGTGTGTGTCGTGAACTGATCACGTACAATATCACGGACGAATGCACCGGCTGCATGGCCTGTATTTCGGCATGCGCCTATCATGCGATCACCGGTCAGAAGAAGAAGGTTCATGTCATCGACCAGGAGAAATGCACAAAGTGCGGTGCCTGTGTCGCTGCGTGCAGGTTTAACACGATTGATGTCCGTTAGGAGCTATAGATGGTTACATTGACGATAAACGGAAAGCTGGTCAGGGCCAGGGAAGGCGAGATGCTGCTGGATGCTATCCGGCGTGAAGGTATTGAGATTCCCGCCACTTGCCAGCATGAGGCCGTGGAACCATACGGCGCCTGCCGCCTGTGCACGGTTGAAATCACCAAAGCCGACTGGGGCGGCTGGAAGAATCACGTTACCTCATGTCTCTACCCGGTCCAGGAAGGGTTGATTGTCAGCACGCATTCGGAGGACGTGATCCGGATCCGCAAGACAATCCTCGACCTGTTCCTCGCCCGCTGTCCCAATGCCGAGTTGATTCAGAACATGGCGGCGGAGTACGGGATCACGAGAACGAGCTACGAGGAAGTTCCCGACGGCAATGACTGCATCCTCTGCGGGCTGTGTACGCGCGTTTGTGACAAGATGGGTTTCCAAGCCATCTCGACAGTCGGCCGAGGTCACGGCAAGGAGGTTGCCCCGCCGCTGGGTGAGGCTCCCCCGGACTGTGTGGGCTGCCTGGCCTGCGCCCAGATTTGCCCGACCAATTACATCAAGTTCACCGATGACGGCACCACCCGGACGATATGGGGTCGTGAGTTCGAACTGGTGAAGTGCGAGACAACCGGTCAGCCCACCATTACCAAAGAGTTTGCCGCATACCTGGTGAAACATCGGAATATCCCGGAAGACTACTTCACCCGATGCGACAGCGCCCACCGGGAAGAACTGGCAAAAACCATGGGTAGAATCACTCATTGGGGAAGACAGGAGGAAGCATGAATTACCGATTTGTTGTGAAGCCGGAACTGTGTATCGGCTGTCGGACGTGCGAGCTTGCCTGTTCCTTCGCCCATTCGGTGAATGGCAAGCCCGGCCGCAGCCGGATATATCCTCTCGGCACGGGCCATAAGGAGCTGTGGGTACCGGTGGTATGTCTCCAGTGCGAGGACCCGGCCTGTGCCAGGTCGTGCCTTGTTGATGCCATCACGCGCAACCCCGAGACGGGCGCCATGGATCTGGATGCGGAGCGTTGTGTCCGCTGCATGGCCTGTGTGGCGGCCTGTCCCTTTGGCTGTTCGCTCCATGATGCCAACCATCAGATGGTCGTCAAATGCGATCTCTGCGGTGGCGATCCGGTATGCGCCCACTTCTGCCCCACCAAGGCCCTGGTGCTGGAACCGATTGTGCAGCAGAAGAAGAAGAAATCGGCATAGCAACAAAGAGATACTCAGAATCGACAGAGCGAAAGACGGAAGGTACTTCCGTCTTTTTCTTTTGCGCCGGCAGAGGCGTCACGTGGCCCGTCCGGTGCGCAGCCAGGCCGCCCAGTCGGGACGGCCGTTGCGCCGGGCTCGATCGGACGCGGCATCCCAATCATAGCCAACCGAAATCTCCTCCACATTCCACTCCCCTGTCCCGCCGGTGACAATGCTGTAGCGGGCATGGGGGCTTCCGGCTTCCATCACGTGGGCCGGAGGATCGTCGTCGCGATACGCCGGCAATCCGACACTGCCGGGATTGACAATCAGACGACCGTCGGGGAGACGGATTCGCTGCTGGATGTGATCATGACCGCACAGAATCAGGGGACATGTGATGCCATCGAGTTCACGGTGTATGCCCGAAAGGGTTCGCAAGGCGACACCATCCCCGGTCGAATCGTGCAGGAGATATTGAGTGTCCGAACGCGGTGTGCCGTGACAGAGATACACGTTGCCCGCCACCAGCGTCGCCGGCAGGGCCCGCAGCCAGGCGACATGAGCCGGTGACAGGCGGGACAGGGTGAAGGCCCGGGTCGGCGAAGGCGATGTTCCCGATGAATTCTGGAACAGAATGCGATCCTCATTGCCGCATACAGTGGGGATGCCAAGCGCCATGAGCACATCGGCCGTTTCAGCCGGTTCGAGGGGACCGTACAAACAATCGCCCAGATTCACGATGTGAGCGATGCCCCGGGCCTTGAGGTCGGCCAGGACCGCCCGCAGGGCGCCCAGGTTGCCGTGGATATCGGCGATGACTGCCAGTGACAGTGGATTCAGGTCGTTTTTCTCCTGACTTGAACATGCGCTTCAGAGTTGTTTTCCGTCCGCACGAAGGCGGTTACCCGGTATTACGGACCGTGGAGAAACAAGTTACATTGTCGTGCCCGGCCGGTCAGCCGGGCCGGATTCCAAAAAGGCCTTGACTTGCCCTCTCGAAACTGGCTAAGTTTAGAGCTGAGATGTAGATACGGCAGATACGCGGAGCTTTTTCCCCGGCGGGCAACTTGACTGCAAAAAATGCGTAGTAACCTAATATATAGTTGTGGAGGTCCCTTAGTATGAGACTCACCGATCGAGAGCAGGGCGGTGTGATTATCCTTGAGCCCAAGGGCAAAATCATGGGTGGTCCCGATGCCAGTCTGCTGCACGATAAGCTGTATGAATGCATCGAAAGTGACAAAAAACGGGTGGTTATTGATCTGGCTCAGGTAGACTGGATGAACTCCACCGGATTGGGCATTCTGATCTCCAGCTATACCACTCTCCGCAACCATGACGGCGAGTTGAAACTGGCCAATGTCACTGACAAGATACAGTCGTTGTTGACCATCACCAAGCTCGTGACTGTTTTCGAGGCCCACGACTCGGTTGACGCCGCCATCAAAAGTTTTGACTAGGCAATGCCGCAACAGTAGACAGTAGTGTTCTGTGTGACAGGTGGACGGTCAGGCGTCTGCCTGTTTTTTTGGAGTTACCAACCTTATGAAAAAACCAGTAATCTCGGGTAATCGTATCGTGGTACCATCGGATCAGGAGTACCTTTCTGATGTCGATGCGTTCCTGGAGGGTACCCTGCGTGGCTTTGGCGGCGAGGAATCGATTATCGCCGACATCGCCATTTCCGTATCAGAATTGGTCAATAATGCCATGCTGCATGGCAACAAATCCTCCGAGGACAAATCGGTCACCGTGGAGATATCCCGGGTGAACGGATCGGTCAGGATTTCGGTCAGCGATGAAGGCGGCGGTTTTGACCCGTCCAATGTCGCCGATCCCCTGGCCGAGGAAAACCTCCTCAAGGAGGTCGGTCGCGGACTGTTCATCGTCCGCTCCCTCATGGACAAAGTCGATATAGAGGCCACCGACAAGGGTACGGCCATCATTGTCACGAAAGCTCTGCGACAGAGCTAAGGCAGTTCGGATTGTACGGAAATGCAGACTGATCTTATCAAAACGATCATCTATTTCCTGACCGGTGGATTCCTGGTCTTTCAGGCAATCACGGTCACCCGGGATAACTTTTCCAATCGGGTGAACCGGACAGCGGGAGCAATGCTCCTTTTTGCCGGACTGGGACCGTTATCACTGGCCCTGGGGTATCTCATTTTTGATACTCCCGGCGCGACACCGTCGGTGGCCGTGGACGGCACCACCATGTACAATCTGTACCATGTCTGGGAGTTTTTCTTCCCGGCTCTCCTGGTGTTCTCCTGGGTATTCCCTATCGACCGGTTGCGGACTATACGCCTGCCGTATCTGCGCTATATCATTGTCATTCCTCAGCTCCTGCATGTGCTCCTGGCTCTGTTTCATAAGCAAATGCTGGTCGCGCTCAATGCGATAGTCGAAAGCGGTGGTGGGGAGGGGTTCACCGCGCTGGTGCTGCGTCCGGTGGCATGGTTGTCCTCACAGCTGATTCAGTTTGTGGGCCTGGTGTATCAAAACGAGCAGGTCATTTTTGGAGCTATCAACATCCTGTACATCCTGGTCGCGGTATACTTCCTTGAATCAGGCCGGCGGTATCTCACCAACCCCCGGCTGCTCAGTCAGGCCCGCATCGTCATCTGGGGCACGCGGCTCGGGATGGGCCTGTTTATCGTGTCGTTTTTGTGCACGACGCTGTCCGCTTCGGAACTGGTGCAGTCGGCCGGCTCATATCTGCTCCTGGCCGCCATCCTCACCGGATCAGGATGCTTCGCCTATGCGATCATTCGCCATCAGTTCCTGGGCGTACAACTGGTGTTCCGCCAGTCGCTGATCTACACCATCACATCGGCCCTGCTTGTGGGTACGTATGTCGTGGTCGGCATGAGTTCGGAGCAGTTCCTGGAACCGTTGTTCGGCTCCCGTGCCGAAGCCGTAAGTTATGTGTTCATCCTGTTTATCCTGCTGCTGTTTCAGCCGATCAGCAGTTGGATAGACAATGTCATCACCTCGATGTTTGTCCGTACCCGCACCGATCATCGCAACATAATCGAACGGTTCTCTCGTCAGATTATCTCCATGTTTGATCCGCTCCAGCTGCGACAGTCGATTGAGGAAATGCTCAAAACGGCGTTGCTGGTGGAACGCGTGTACTTCGTGCTGTACGATGACAGCGTCAAGGAATACGCGATCCTGAGAAGTGATGACTATCCGCGCCGGACCGTGATTGCCCGCGAAGACCTG
>JAHIVM010000237.1 GCA_018816665.1 Candidatus Zixiibacteriota bacterium | reverse complement strand
CCAAAGCCTTCGTTGCCCGCCAGATCATCGGTGATAATGCCCTCAGCCTTGCCGTCGACCGTCTGCACGTTGTTTTTGTCCCACGCAATCGCGACCACACAACGAAACCGAGCCGTGCGATCAGCCGCCGGAACATCTTTGAGTTCGCGCAGCAGCTTCTCGTTGTTGTCTCTGTAAGTGCAGCCCTCGCCGGCGTAGCGCGAGGAATACACTCCCGGAGCGCCGTCGAGCGCATCGACCTCAAGCCCGGAGTCATCGGCCAGTGCGGGAAGATCACAAAAGTCCGCGATTTCGCGGGCTTTGATCAGGGCGTTGTCTTCCAGGGTCTCGCCGTCTTCGACCGGGTCGGGGAACTCAAGGAAGTCATCGCGGGTAAGGATCGTGACCGGAAGGTCATCGAGGACGTTCTTGATTTCGCGGATCTTATCTCTATTATTGGTCGCGAGTACGATTTGCATACTTGTCCCTAGTACCTCGTTATATCCACCCTCGTCACCTTGTCCAGCACTTCCCCCAGGAACCGTGTGGCAACCTGCGTGAACTTCTCGGGGACATCGGACACATAGTATTTGTGCTCTCCCCGCGGAGTCGGCATCTGCGATGCCTGCGAGTTTAGCAAATTAGCATCGGCCAGCGCCCGATACGCCGTGCGGGCGGCCTCCTCGCCGCTGTCTATCAAGGTCACGTCGTCGCCCATGACATCGGCGATAACCCGCTTCAGCAAAGGATAATGAGTACAGCCCAGAATCAACGTATCTACTTCCAGATCAAGCATGGTCTGAAGATAATCCCGGGCGATCAGGAACGTCGCCTCTTTGTCCAGGTAGCCCTCTTCCGCCAACGATACAAACAGGGGACAGGCCAGCGAGAAGATTTTGACTTCGGGTTTCAGATCATGAACCGTGCGGGCATATGCATTGGAGTTGATCGTCGCGTTGGTGCCGATCACGCCGATTCGTCCGGTCTTTGTTTTGGCCACCGCCGCCTCGGCGCCGGGTCGGATCACACCGATCATCGGGACATTATAGTTGGGTGCGATTTCATCCAGTGCTACCGCCGACGCGGAGTTGCAGGCGCAAATGATGAACTTGACTTTCTGCTCCATCAGGAAGGCGATGTCCTGGGCCGTAAAAGCGGTGATGATTTCCTTGGAGCGCCCCCCGTACGGTGTTCGGGCGACATCGCCAAAATACACCACATTCTCGCCGGGCAGCAGGCGGAATACCTCGCGGGCAACAGTCAGGCCGCCGACCCCGGAGTCGAAAATCCCTATAGGCGCGTTCATGAATATCCTTTTCTTGCCGTCCGATTTTGCGGCCGGTCTATCGACTTTCGTATTTGGTTTTGAAACGCTTGATCGCCTCGTAAATGCCCTCGGCAACCTTCTCCTGGTAGCTTTTGCTCTTGAGCAGCTTCTCCTCGTTTTTGTTCGAGATGAAGGCGGCTTCTACCAGCACCGACGGCGTGAACACTTTGTTGAGGACAAAAAAGCCGGCCTGGTCAACACCCCGGGCGGGCGTTTCCAAATGGCGACGGAACTCCCGATCAACGATCAGGGCAAAATCGTTTGACTCCGCCTGGAACTCGGTCAGGAGCATTTCATTGAGAATGCCCAGCACCGGATCCTCCATCAGATCCGGATTGCTTTCCGTAGACGATGCCGCAAACTCCCGAATGAAGTAACTGTTTTCCAGTTGCTCTACGGAGCGGGCAGAATCATTCCGGGCGGGGGCCAGGAAAAACACATTCCAGCCGCGGACATGACTGCGGGGTGAGGCATTGGCATGAATCGAAATGAAGAGATCCGCGCCGGCATCGTTGGCGATTTTTGCACGCCTCTCCAGAGACACCGCTTCATCACGGTCACGGGTCATAATGACTTTGAACTGCTTGTCCTTGCGGATGAGTTTGGCCAGGCGCTTGGCGATTTCGAGAACGACATCCTTCTCACGCGTGCCCTTTGGACCAATGGCACCGTAGTCCTGTCCGCCATGACCGGCATCAACAACGATAACATCGATTTTTTCATCGGGGCCGATTACGGGAGCATCCGTGGCCGTATCCAGTTCAAAGTCCACATCGGGGATGGAAATCTGGATGCGCGGCGGATCGTACAGGATCTTATGATGCCAGTTCTCGACTTTGCGCTTTAGCCGCATGGATATCTGACCGGTGTTGTTTTCTACCTGATGCACTTTCAGGTTGTACATGTACCGCGGGTTTTTCCGCGACAGGATCCGCTGGCCGTTGACTTTGGCATCGCGGATGGACACGTTGAGCCAGTTGCCCTCGGTCACGAAAATCTGGTAGTTTAACGCGGTGGTAAGAAAGATCTCGATCAGCAGACCGTTGCTTTTAGCCTGCACGGACATATCGGTGACGTTGAAGTATTCGGATTCGGCCCTGATAGTGCGGTCGCCGGGACTCCAGACCAGTTTGCGGAGGAACACGCGGTCAAGTATGGGCAGAGTGGTGACCACCGGCACAAACAACTGACCGTCACGCAGAAAAGACTGATACGTGATATTGTACACCGTATCGCCCATCTTCATGAACGGCGAGTCCAGGAGAAAATCTATGTGCGTGGTACCGTCGACATAACGCGCCTGGTGTCCCACGATCTCCCAGGCAATACTGCCCCCCACTACCTCGGCGAATTCCGAAAGCGAGATGAACGTCACCTGCTCCTGCTGGTAGGCGGTGATGTCTTCGTACCCGCCGGCCACGAATACTTTGACCTTGTCGGCGTGGGCCGGGACGGTGCACACGACTGCCAGCAGGACAAAAATGATCAGGGAGGATGTTGTACGTTGGCTCATGATGTCAGCGATCGATTTTCAGGGCCCGTTTCATGCGCCGGTCCGCCTCGGCTTTGGCGATGGCCTGGCGCTTGTCGTACTTTTTACGTCCGATCCCGAGCCCTAGTTCAACTTTGCAGAGCCGGCCACGGAAATAGATTGCCAGCGGTATCAATGACAGCCCCCGTTGTTCAGTCTTGATCTCCAGACGGGCTATCTCACGCTTGTGGAGCAGCAGACGACGGGGACGCAGCGGGTCGAGCGGTTCATGGGAGGCCATTTTGTACGGGGTGATATGAAGATTGCGCAGGATGACCTGCCCGTTGACAACCTGGGCGTAGGCGTCCGAGAGGTTTATCTTGCCTTCCCGGATCGATTTAACCTCACTACCCATCAATTCGATCCCGGCCTCGATACGGTCTACAATCTCATATTCGTACCGCGCCTTACGGTTGCGGGCAACATGCTGTATTTTCTGTTCGGCGTTATCCACGAAGCGCAGGATAGGACGTAACGCGCTGTTAGGCAACAAAAAAGGGGGCGTTTCCGACACCGCGGACAACGTTTGGGGCCGGCGGTGACGGCGCGAAGTTTCTTGTCAATCCGACCTAATCCTCTTCGCCCGCATACCGATACATACCTTAAGAAGTTTATGTCCCGAATCTTTCGGCAAAGCGACGCTTTGGGGGAATGCCAATGTCTCAAGCTGGGGATAGAAGAGCCAGTATACTGGTGGTCGACGATGAGGAGTCAGTTGTATCTCTCCTTGAGAAGCTCCTGTCCGGGGAAGGCTATTCGGTGAGGACGGCGCAGACCGGTCAGGATGCTATCGCCCTCGCAAAAGAGCGCAGACCCGATATCATCATTATGGATATCATGATGCCGGACATGGACGGCTATGAGGCTACCCGATCGTTGAAACAGGATCCGCAACTGAACAGCACTCCGGTTATTTTCCTTTCCGGAAAGCCGGTTGCAGAGGATGGCGGCCGGGCGTTTGCCGAAGGAGCCCTGACCTATATTCGTAAGCCTTTCACTAACAGGCAGATACTTGATTTGCTGAGCCTTGCCCTCCAGTCCTTGCCCAACGGTGTCGCTTAGTGGTTAAGAGAAGCTCTCTATTTGCCGATGAAAAGACAAAATAGTTACCGATGAAAATCTCGCTCGGGTGGGAACGTGTCACAAAAGATTAAAATTCAAAGCGCTCGTGTCCTCGTCATCGACGACGAGCCCGAAATTACTGACATCGTGGAAGCTTTTCTGACCGAGGCGGGGTATGCCGTTACTGTCGAAAACTCAGCCGTCAACGCGGTCGCCAAGGCCTCCGGCTTCAAACCGGACGTAATTCTGCTGGATATCATGATGCCCGGCATGGACGGCTACGATATCTGCCAGGCGCTCAAAAAAGAGCCCTACCTGGCCCACGTGCCGATCATCTTCCTGACCGGCAAAGACCGCCAGGACGACATGGGCCGCTCCTTCAAGGTCGGTGGCGACATGTTTATCAAAAAGCCGTTCTCCTGCGAACGCCTCCTGGAAATCGTCAATATCGTGGTGATGTCAACCGCCCGTCCCTGAGCAGTCTTTCGACTGCTTTTTTTTTGTTGTTTTTATGGTGCGGCGCACTATATTATAGGTATAAGCTATGAGAGTTATCAAGCGCTACAGTAACCGCCGTTTGTACGACACCGAGACGAGCCGGACCATCACCCAGTTCGACCTCGCCCGCCTGATTCGGGAGGGAAAGGAAGTCCAGGTACTGGAGGCGGCCACCGGCGAGGATATCACGGTCTCGGTGCTGGGACGCGTGTTGATGACGGAAACCGAACGCTGGGGCGAGGTTGGCGAAACCACGGAATTCTTGCGAACGTTAATATACGCAGGAGGGAAAAAGTCCATGTCGATTCTCAAAAACACCATTCTGGCGTCCATTGGTGCGTTGCATGTTACCAAGGACAAGGCCGAGAAAATTGTCGACGACCTGATCAAAAAAGGCGAACTGGACAAGTCCGACCGCAAAACCGCTATTTTCGAATTGCTTGAAAAGGCGGAGAAGTCGACCGCCAAGTGGCGGGACAAGTTCATGGCCGAGGCCGGAAAGGCACAGAAAAGCGTTTCCAAGGCCGCATCGGGTATCGTCTGGGCCACCCAGGACGACCTGGCCAAGATCGAGCGCAAGGTCAATCGCCTCGCCAAGCAGATCAAGGATTTGCAGAAGTCACCCGAAAAGGAGTAGCGGCTAATCCAGCCGTTTCGGCTACAGAAGTCTCAGAAAACCATCCTCGTCGAGGATGTTGATGCCCAGCTTGTCGGCCCTGGCTCTTTTTGAGCCGGGGTCGGCACCGCATAAGAGGTAATCGGTGGTTTTGGATACGCTGCCCGTTACCTTACCGCCCGCCCCCTCAATCAGGTTCTTGAAGTGATTTCGCGGCTTTGACAACGTTCCGGTAATGACAAACGTTTTCCCCTTCAGGGTTCCCGCCCCGGCGGCAGACTCGTAGTCAGGGAACAGAACTCCGCCTTGGCGCATACGCTCAAGCATCGCCCGCACATCGTTACGAGCGAAAAACTCGGCTATACTCCGGGCGATCACCGGCCCGATTCCCGGGATGTTCTCCATCTCGGCAGCTTCGGCCGATACCAGTTTCTCCGGCGATCCAAAATGTCCGGCCAGCAGTTTAGCCGCGGCTTCGCCCACACCGTCGATTCCCAGTGCAAAAACAATGCGGGGCAGGTCGGACTGTTTTGATCGATCAATTGCATCCAGCAGATTCTGAGCCCGTTTGTCGGCCATCAAATCCAGCGTGAGCAGTTGCTCTTTGGTCAGGAAATATAAGTCTGCCGGCGTTATGACCAGATTCCCGGCGATCAACTGGCGCGCCAGTTTGTCGCCGAGCCCCTCGATGTCCATGCCTCCCTTGGAGGCGAAGTGAAACAGCCGCGCCTCCACCTGGGCGGGGCAGGCCGGGTTCAGGCAGCGGTAGGCGGCCTCGCCCTCGGGACGCGCAATTGGCCGGCCGCATGAGGGACAGGATGTCGGATACGTGACTTTTCGCAGCCCTTTGGGCCGTTTGCTGAGCACGACTTCCACGACATCGGGAATAACATCGCCGGCCCGCCTTACCACTACCGTGTCGCCGATACGTACATCGAGCCGATGCAGCTCATCTTCATTGTGCAAAGTCGCATTAGATACCGTAACACCCGCCACCCCGACCGGCTTCAGTTTGGCCACCGGCGTAACCACGCCGGTCCGTCCGACCGAGAACTCCACGCCCTCCAGAATCGTCTCGGCCAGTTCGGCGGCGAATTTCCAGGCTACGGCCCAGCGGGGTGCGCGCGATATTTGCCCCAGCGTTTGCTGATCGGTGAAATCGTCGACCTTGATCACCATACCGTCGATGTCGTAATCCAGATCCGGTCGCAGGCGATCGATTCGCTCGAATTCACGCGCCACCGCCGCAACACCGCGGACTTCTGCCAGGTGTTCATTGACCCGGAAGCCCTCGGCCTTCAAGAAGGCCATAGTGCGGCTCTGCGACGTAATTCCCGACAAAGTGTAGTCTGATACCCCGTAGGCGTAGAACAACAGAGGACGGCCGGCTGTGACGTTCGGGTCCAGTTGTCGCAGTGACCCGGCCGCGCCGTTGCGCGGGTTGGCCAGGGGGGCTATCTCCTGCGCGATCAGTTGTTGGTTGAGGCGGACGAAATCGGACCGCCGCATGATTATCTCCCCGCGCACTTCAAGCAGGGGATACGCCTTTGCCGCCTTCGGTGAAAGACGAAGCGGGATGCTTCTGATTGTTCGAAGATTGGGCGTGATATTTTCGCCCGTTGCGCCGTCGCCCCGCGTGGACCCCAGCACAAACAGACCCTTTTCGTAAACCAGTTCCACCGCGAGACCATCGAGCTTGGGCTCAACCAGATACGTGATGTCATCCTCGCGTTCGAGTCCGGTTTTCACGCGACGGTCAAACTCGGCGAACTCCTCCGCCTGGGTGACTTTCTGCAGCGACAGCATGGGCACCCGATGGGCCACCGGGGCGAACTTTTTCGACGGCTTAGCGCCCACGCGCCGGCTGGGAGAATCCGGCGTTACCAGGCCAGGATACTGCTCCTCGATTTCCAGTAGCCGGTCAAACAGGCGATCGTAAGCGGCATCGGAAATCGACGGTTTATCTTCGACATAATACAGCCGATTGTGATGTTCGATTTCGGCCTTCAGCTTCTCGTATTCGGCGAGTACTGACGGATCGGGTTTGTTACCGGGCGATGCCATAGCCGGAAGAAACCGTCGGGCAGTCGCGCTGTCAACAATTTGCAGGGGGGAGGGGAGAAGATGTGAGGTCGAAATCAGATGTTGCGTTCAACCAGCTTGCGGAACTGTGCGATTCGTCGCCCGGCCAGGTCATCGGTAATACCCTCGATCCACAACGCCCTCAGGGTGCCATGGTCGACCCGCGCGGATACGTGATCGGCGATAGCAAGCCAGTCGCCTTT
>JAHIVM010000021.1 GCA_018816665.1 Candidatus Zixiibacteriota bacterium | reverse complement strand
TTGGCATCGAATTCAAGACCGCAGCCGACATCAACCACGTGTACATCAATGGGGAAGAAGTGACGGATGAGATTCGGTCTCCCATGGTTACCTCTCTGGTGTCGGAAGTCTCGGCCCATAAAGGCGTGCGCGAAGCTATGGTTGCCAAGCAGCGAGAGCTGGGCGCCCAGGGGTCTATTGTCGCTGAGGGGCGTGACACGACCACGGTGGTGTTTCCCCGGGCCGACCTGAAGATTTACCTGTCGGCGGCTGTAAAAACGCGAGCCGAACGTCGGTTGATCGACATGGCCAGGATGGGCGTCTCGACCACGGTAGATGAGCTTGTAGCCGACATCGAACGGCGCGATAAACATGATTCCGAACGCAAGCACTCCCCACTGACAAGGGCGCGCGATGCCTTCGTTGTGGATACGTCGAATGTCAGCGTGGATGAGCAGGTTGATCAGATTCTGGCACATTTCAAATCTGTGACCAAGTGAAAATCAAGATTCTATACAGACTGGGGTGGAGCCTGACACGGCTGCTCTCCAAGGTAGTCTTTCGGATCAGGGTGTCGGGTTCCGACCGCATTCCCAAAGACGGTCCTGTAATCCTGGCCAGTAATCACATTTCCTGGTATGATCCGCCGCTGGTGGGTTCCTGGATGTGGCGTGAGACGCACTTTTTTGCCAAAAGCGGCCTGTTTGAACATCCGCTGTTTGGCGCGATTATTCGCCGGACCAACGCGCTGCCGGTGAAACGCGGAACGATCGACCGGGAAGCGCTGAAACTTGCCTACGAAGCGTTGCGCAAGCCCAGCGGGCTGGTGATTTTCCCGGAGGGCACCCGGTCCAGATCCGGTGAGTTCCGGGCGCCGAAGCTGGGGGTCGGGATGATCGCCCGGAAAATCGGCTGCCCCATCGTGCCGATTTATATTCACGGTGCCAACCGCCTGAAAGACTGCTTCTGGGGCCGTCAGCGATTGTCGATCACTTACGGAGAGCCGATTTCGGTAGACTACGTAAATTCGGTCAGTTCCGGTCGCCCCGGATACCAGGAGATAGCGGACACGGTAATGGCCCGCATTGCGGCACTCAAGGAAGACGTAATCGGTTCGGTTAAGTCCAGCTAAGCTGTTGTCGAATAATCAGAAAATCGCTCCTGTCGAAAAGAAACGGCTTGGATTTCCCGGGAAATTGCTTATATAGGAAAATTCCCCTCCTCGGGTCCCAGACCGGAGGAGAGGTCAGTCTGTTGGTTTCCCCCGTGGGAAAAATCCAAACCGGCAGGCTGCAGTTAAGGAGGTTCGTTTCGTTCAATGGCTGAAGCCAAAACCACTAATCAGGCAGCACCCGCTACCAAACTGTCCAAGCGCAAAGCTGCCGGCGCTAAAAAGACCGCCAAGGTCAAGACCAAGATTACCAAAAAGGACGCTCTTGATGAAGCCGTCCCGGTAGCAATGGAGCAAAAGGAAACGGAGGCGGATCGTGTCGTTACCGCTCGTCGGCAACGCATGGTTGAACGCGCCAAAGCCAAGGCTGCGGAGACGAAAGTCGACGATCAGGCTGAGGTTGAGGTTGAAGCGGTCAAAATCACCGATGTTTCCGGAGTAGTGTATGACAAGGCGGAATACGACGCCATGGTCGAGATGTATGATTCGACCATTCGTTCCATCAAGGAGGGCGAAATCGTCCGGGGAACGGTAATGGGTGTCAATCCGGACGACGTCATCGTTGATGTGGGCTTCAAATCAGAAGGTCTCATCTCGATAGGCGAGTTCCAGATGCCGCTGAACATCAAGGTGGGCGATGAGATCGATGTGTACCTCGAGCAAATCGAGGATTCGCACGGTCAGCTCATGTTGTCCAAGCAGAAGGCCGACTTCATGCGCGTGTG
Organism: Candidatus Zixiibacteriota bacterium; assembly: GCA_018816665.1. Lineage (GTDB taxonomy): Bacteria > Zixibacteria > MSB-5A5 > GN15 > FEB-12 > JAHIVM01. Next base: position 5,253 of record JAHIVM010000021.1, on the reverse strand, counting down.
GGACAAGATCCGCGAAGCGCACGATGCCGGAGAGACTGTAGACGGCCGCGTCACACGCCGTATCAAGGGTGGTGTGGTGGTCGACATCATGGGAGTGGATGCCTTCCTGCCGGGATCCCAGATATCCCTGCGCCAGGTTCCGGATTTTGATGCGCTCATCAATCAGATGATGGATGTCAAAATCATCAAGCTCAACAAGAGCCGTCGTAACATCGTGGTTTCCCGTCGCGTCGTACTTGAGGAAGAGCGCGAGAAGATGCGGACCACTCTGCTGGCGGAGATCGAAGTCGGCCAGGTGCGTACCGGTACGGTCAAAAACATCACTGACTTTGGTGTCTTCATTGACATGGGCGGTGTTGACGGACTGTTGCACATCACCGATATGTCGTGGGGACGGATTCGCCACCCCTCGGAAATGGTCTCCCTGGGTGAGAAGATCGAAGTCAAAATTCTGGACTTTGATGAGCGTACAACGCGTATCTCGCTCGGCTTGAAGCAGATGACTCCGTACCCGTGGGAAAACATCGAAGAGAAGTATCCTATCGGTAAAAAAGTCCAGGGTCGCGTGGTTTCGATCACCGATTACGGTGCCTTTGTCGAACTCGAGAAGGGTATCGAAGGACTTATTCATATTTCGGAGATGTCCTGGACTCAGCACATCAAGCACCCGTCGAAGATTATGAACGTCAACGACGAAGTTGATGCTGTCGTGCTGTCGGTGGACAAGGAAAACGAGAAGATCTCGCTGGGTATCAAGCAGATGGAGCCCGATCCGTGGGAAACCATCGAAGTGAAATACCCGATCAATAAGGTCATCAGCGGCAAAGTCCGCAACCTGACCGCTTTCGGCGCCTTCGTGGAGCTGGAAGAGGGCATCGACGGCCTGGTTCACATCTCTGACATGTCCTGGACCAAACGGATCCAGCACCCGTCGGAAGTGATGAAAAAGGGTGATACCGTTGACGTGAAGGTTATCAAGATTGACCACTCCAACCGACGTATTTCTCTCGGCTACAAGCAGCTTACCGAGGATCCGTGGCCGGAACTGGCCCGTAAGCTGGCCGTGGGCACCGAGTGCCTGGGCACAGTCGTGAAGGCTCTGGACCGCGGCGTGGTGGTTGATGTCGGTGAGGGTGTGGAAGGCTTTGTGCCGACCAGCCAGCTCGGTGGCAAGGATCTGTCCGATCCGACTACGTCGTTCCAGGAAGGCGAAGAGATTCCGCTTCAGGTAATCGAGTTTGATCCCATACAGCACAAGGTTGTGTTGTCGGTGACGGCCTATTACAAAAAGCGGGAACGCGCCGAATACGATGACTACATTGCCAAACACTCCGGGCAGGGCGGCGGCGCAATGGCCGATGCCATGCCGGAAGATGTGAAAGCAATGGCGACCGAGGAACCGGCGGCTCCCGAAGCAGCTCCGGCCCCGGCCGAAACCGCACCGGAGACTCCTGACGTGACCGAAGAACCTTCCACCGATGAAGGTTCGGAGGAAACCAAGGAATAGCCGGTACTGTTATGACAGTAATGAGCGGCGGTCGGGAAACTGACCGCCGTTCTTTTTGACCGCCAGTGTGAGTATGAAGAGAAGCCAACGAGGATTCTGGGACACGCTGCCGCGCCCTATCATGGCGCTGGCGCCCATGGACGGAGTGACGGACCCGCCCTTCCGTCACCTGATTGCCTCGTGTTGCAAACCCGATGTCACCTTCACGGAGTTTGTTTCGGTCGATGGTTTGTGCAGTGCGGGCCGTCCGCGCCTGATGCCGGTGCTTCGCTACACCGAAATCGAGCGTCCCATCGTGGCCCAGTTGTTTGGCGACACGCCCGAGAACTTCCTTACCTGTGCCCGCCTGATGAATGAGCTGGGGTTCGACGGCATCGATATCAACATGGGCTGCCCCGTAAAAGTCATTTGCAAAACCGGCTCGGGATCATCGTTGATAGCCGAACCCGCGCTGGCCCAGGAGGTGATCCAGGCCACGATCGAGGGCGCCGGTGACCTGCCGGTGTCGGTAAAAACGCGAATCGGACTGAGCACTATTGTCATTGAAGACTGGGCGCGCACGCTGCTGGAGGCGGGGCCGGCAGCTATCACGTTCCATCTGAGGACCAAAAAGGAGATGTCCAAAGTACCGGCCCATTGGGAGGTCATGCACCTGGCTGTGGAGGCCGCGCGCGGTACCGGGACATTGATCCTGGGCAACGGCGATGTCAAGTCGCTGGCACAGGCGGACCGGCTGGTTGCGGAGACCGGGGTCGACGGCATCATGTTCGGCCGGGCTATTTACGGCAACCCCTGGCTGTTCAGCCGGGCGCGCCGGTACGAAGATATCTCGCTGGCCGAGAAGTTTGATACCATGCTTCGTCATGCCTATCTATTCGAAGAAATGTGTGCCGGGGAACGTCCGTTCAAAGTCATGCGCAAACACCTTCGGGAGTATGCCGGAGGATTTTCAGGCGCCAAAGGACTGCGAATTGCGCTGGAGGAAATTGACTGTGCCGATGATGTCGTGCGTATGGTTGCGCCATATCGGGAGCAGTATCAAACCGAGGTATCGGAACCCGGTTCGGAGTAGCCGCAATAGGATTGCGCATAGCCCGAACAGGCCCGTATACTAAAACAAATGGCACCACGCGAACTCAAAAAACTGTCACTACGTACGGTCGGCTGTCGGCTCAATCAGTATGAAACCGAGAAAATGGCTGCCGATCTCATGCCCTACGGGTTTCGCCGCAGTGAACCCGGGGAAGAGGCGGACCTGTGTATTATCAATACCTGTACGGTGACCCATCGCGCCGACGCCGATGACCGCTACCTTGTAAAGCGAGCCGCCCGCGAGCACCCCAAAGCAAAAGTTGTGGTGGTGGGATGCTATGTAGATAAAGACCCCGACTTCGTAAAAGGTCTCGAGCGTGTGGATGCGGTCGTGCTTAATCGAGACAAGGATCGCATTGCCGAAATCCTCTCCGAGCGATTTCCCGATCTTTTTGCCGACCCTCCCGATCACGGCTGTGCCACCGGCGTGAGGTTTGAGCAGTACAACCGCGCCTGGGTGAAAGTGTCCGACGGCTGCAACCAGCGCTGTGCCTTCTGTATCCTGCCCAGTGTCAGGGGAGAGTTGCGGAATCGGGCTGCCGGCCTGATCGTTGATGAAATCAACAGTCTCGTGGCCGACGGTTTTCAGGAAATCGCCCTGACGGGGTTGCATCTGGGATTGTATCGCGACCGCGATTTGAAATCACCCATCCGCAACCTGGCAGAACTGTGCCGGCTCATCCTCCGCGAGACCGAGATAGCGCGCATTCGGCTGTCCTCCATTGAACCACAAACGGTTGATGATGACCTGCTGAAAGTTTATGCCGATGCCAACGGTCGAATTTGCCGACATCTGCACATGCCGCTTCAGTCCGGCTCAGATGGCATCCTCAAGCTGATGCGACGGCCTTACACCCGTGAGCAGTATATTACCTGCGCGGCCGCCGTACGAGCTGTGCGGCCGGATACCATCATTGGCGCGGACATTATTGTGGGGTTTCCGGGGGAGACCGATGAAGACTTCCAGGCGAGTCGTCGAATGGCCGAAATGGGCCTGGTTGACTACTGGCACATCTTCTCGTATTCGGATCGGCCGGGTACGCGGGCGTCGGAGTATGACCACAAAGTCAGTCCTGATGTAATCAAGGAGCGGCGCGACATCCTCCGGATTATCTCTGAGGAATGGCGCCGGCGGGCCTACCGACGTCAAATCGGCCAGACCCTGAATGTCATTGCCGAGCGCAAGCCCACCAACGGCCACAGGTTTCTTGGCGTAGCCGACAATTACGTCCGGGTACAGCTGCCCGAGTCTTACGCGGGCGGACGCGGAATTGTCCCGGTGCTTGTTACGTCGGCCCACGACGACTACGTGGCCGGCGACCTTCTGGTCTGACCGACGAACCCTTCCCAATTGCTTTCTATAATGTAGGATCAGGCGGCTCTGTCGTCGCTCAACCGACCGGCTTGCTGGCCGATCCGGATTTCCCCTGTGCCCGTCAATTGCTTCCGTGTGGGCGGAAAATCTTTCCGCTCAGCGAGTGCTCACATCCGTGTCTGGAAACCCCACTGAAACTTTAACTCGTTGTCTTAAAGCAGATTAACTGTACGGGTGGCGTATTGGCACACGTCCTGCTTAGCAGTGAGTGGGTAAATGCAATTTGCCGGAGTATATGTATGACTGATGAGACACAGATAATGCCGTCCGACGACCAGAACCAGAATGCCGCGACTGCGGCCGACGCCAGCCCGGCGGCCGCGAAAAAGCGCAATCTCCCTAAGTACCTCATGTTTGGCGGGGGAGGTCTGGTGGCCGTGGTATTGATCGTGGTGGTGACGCTCCTGGTAGCCGGCGGCGGCGATCAGCCGGCGGCCCAGTCGGACGCTACAGCCACCTCAGAGGCCTCACCTGCGCATGCCGAAGCCGCAGAGCCGCATCATGAAGCGGCCTCGAATGAGACCGATCACCGGGCTGAGGCTGCCGCCGAGGCGCAGTACGACGAGCCTGAGGACGGTGTCCCGGACTTTGAGGCCCTGGCTGGAGATGCTCTGTCGGGAGAGGACTCCCTGCTGGCGGCTCTGGAAAACGACCCGTCGGTCCTCAACAGCATAATGAACACCCTTGATTATCTCGACTACGTCCCGGAAGACGAGGAACTCGGGGCGGAGGCCGACGCTGCCATGTCGGTTGAAGATTCGGTTGCGAAGGTCAAGTGGTTTGAGGAGCGTGAGACAGCTTTGGCAACCCGCGAAGCGACCGTTGAGAAGCGTACCCGCGAGCTGGACAAACTTGAGAAGAAAGTAAATCAGAAAATATTGCGGCTGGAGCAGGCGGAGTCCACCCGGGTGACCCAACTGGCGCGCTTGTACGACGGTATGGAAGCGCGGGCGGTAGCACGGCTGGCGGCCAATCTCGACGACAACACCATGGTATCCATCCTCCCCCGCATGAAACCGAAAAACGCGTCGGCTGTGCTTTCGCTCATGCCGGCAAAACGAGCTGCGAAACTATCAAAACAGCTCATAACCATAGCGGAAAACTAAACAATGGTACCAAACACGCCCAACATACTGGATCAGCTTCTGGGTGGTATCGGTCTGCCTCAGACCGGTGTGATCGGAAGTCCCGGTATTGGACAATCGGGAGAATCCCCTTTCGGTGATCTTCTCGGTCTGCTGATGGGTGGGGGTACAGGCGAGGAAGCGGGAGTCGGCCT
>JAHIVM010000236.1 GCA_018816665.1 Candidatus Zixiibacteriota bacterium | reverse complement strand
CGACCGGCAGGTTGACATCCACCGCCAGTTCAAGTTGCCGCTCGAAGGCCTCGCGCTGAAGATTCCTGGGGGACAGATCACGATAAAAATCGAGACCTATCTCGCCAATAGCCACAACCTTCGGATGAGCCGCCAGGTCACGCAACCTGGCAAACACGTCGTCATCCATGGTTTTGGCATCATGAGGATGAATCCCCACCGTGGCATACACGGCCTCGTGGGTCTCCGCCAGCTTCACGGATCGTTCTGATGACTCCAGGTCGCAACCGATGTTGACGATCGTGTGCACACCGGCTTCCAGGGCCTTGGCAATTACTTTGTCTCGGGTCTTGTTGTACGCGTCGAAATCAAGGTGACAATGAGAATCTATCATTAACTTATCTTTGCTCCCGGTGGAAGATCGCCGTCAGGCGTAACGACAAAAAGTTTATTGCCCTTTTTTGCAGCCAGCATCATACCGTTCGATTCTACTCCCCGAATCGTTGCCGGTTTCAAATTCGTCACCACGACGACTTTTTTCCCGACCAGGCTGTCCGGTGTGTAGTGCTGCGCAATGCCGGCAATTATCTGCCTTTTTTCGCTGCCCAGATCGATTTGCACTTTCAGCAGACGATCCGCGCCGTCGACCGTCTCCGCCGCCAGCACCTGGGCCACTTTCATTTCCACTTTTCCAAAATCGGCAATATCCAGCAGATTGTCATCAGACGTTGCCCCCTTGGCCGCGGAATCCGCGGGTTTTTTCGTGCTGACATCGATTCGTGGAAAAATCGAGTCACCTATGGTAACCGCCGCGCCGGGCTGGAGTTCGAAAAACCTTCGCGCGCTGTCCAGGGTCACCTGCGATGCATCCTGGCCTAACACCGCCAGTATTTCTGTCATCTTGCCGGGCATGACCGGCAGCAACAGGGTAGCTACAATGCGGATCACCTCGCAGCATGCATAGAGAATACCGCCCAACTCATCCCGCGCTCCCTGTTTCGCCAGAATCCACGGCTGGGTGTCGTTGAAGAACTTGTTTGCGGCCCGAACGAGACCGATGGCATCGGCGATTGCATGAGTCAGGCGGAAGTGCTTCACATGTTCGTATACCTGACCGGGCAACGCCTCCGACTGCGCCATAAGATCGCTGAGTCCCGCAATATCCGAATGCGGGCCGGGCAACTTGCCGTCAAAGTTAACCACAACCATCTTGCCCACCCGCGACACCAGGTTGCCGAGATCGTTGGCCAGGTCCGAATTATACTGTGTGACAAAACGCCTGGCCTGAATGTCGCCGTCGAGACCGAACGGATACTGCGTCAGCAACAAATACCGGGCACCGTCGGGACCGAACCGGTCAACCATATCACCCGGGGCGATCGTGTTGCCCAGCGACTTCGACATCTTGTCGCCGTCAACCGTGAAAAACCCGTGCAGAAACAGGGTGTCGGGCAGTTTGATACCGGCCGCCAGCAACATGGCGGGCCAGAACAGGCAGTGGAATTTCAGGATGTCTTTGGCCATCACATGGACAACCTCTCCCCTGTTCCACCACCTATCAAACGCCTCAGGATCATCGCCATAGCCTATCGCCGTGATGTAGTTGGACAGGGCATCAATCCAGACGTATGCCACCTGGTCGTGATCAAACGGCAGGCGAATGCCCCACTTCACATGCTCGCGGGACAGCGAAAAGTCCGGCACTCCCTGTTTCAGGAGTCCGAGAACCTCGCGGCGACGTTCCTCCGGGAGAATCTCCAGCTCATTGGATTCTATCTTCTCGCGAATTATGTTAATGTACGACTCCAGCCGGAAGAAGTAGTTCTTCTCTTTCACCGTTTTGGGAGCCTTCTTGTGATCGGGGCAGACACCGTCGACCAGATCCTTCTCGGTCATGTACTTCTCACATCCGGTGCAGTACAGACCCTCATAGTAGTCGGCGTACACGACATCGCGGCCGTCGGGTGTGCGGGCTTCCTTGAGTACCTCGAGCAGTTTGAGAACACCCGCTTCGTGTCGCTGATCGGTCGTGCGAACAAAATAGTCGTAGTTGATGTCCAGTTTCTTCCAGGCTTCTTTGAACCGCTCAACAACCTGATCACAGAACTCCTGCGGTGTTTTGCCGGCCGCCTCGGCAACCTCGGCTATTTTCGTGCCGTGCTCGTCGGTACCGGTAAGATAGAACGCATCTCTCCCGGCCAGGCGATGGAACCGTACCAGTGAATCGGCCGCGATCGTCGTATAAGCGTGCCCGATATGCGGCACATCGTTGACATAATAAATGGGCGTAGTGATGTAGAAAGGCTTACTCACGATTAAGCTCCGTGTTGGAGGGGTATGAAGATCAGTCCGGCTCGTCCAGTCGCTTCAGTTGCTCATGGTCACCCTCATCGACCTGATCCTGTCTGTCCCGGCTTTTGTCCCGCCGGTCTTTTT
>JAHIVM010000235.1 GCA_018816665.1 Candidatus Zixiibacteriota bacterium | reverse complement strand
GAAACTTAAAACTTTAAATGAGATTTTTAGAGAGAAAGGGAATTATAAATTAAGAATAGAGCTGAAAGATGCTATTTTTGAAACTGTTATTGATCAAGAAATTATTTCTTTGGTGCCGGAGGAGACGGCCCGCCAGGCGGTGGAAAACGATGTCCATGTGGTCGGTATGAGTTCGCTGGCGGCAGGACACAAAACCCTGCTGCCGCAGTTGGTGGCCGAGTTGCGGAAACTTGGTCGCGACGATATTCTTGTGGTCGCCGGCGGCGTTATACCGGCGCAGGATTACGACTTCCTGTACGAGCACGGCGCGACCGCCATTTTCGGGCCCGGTACGGTCATTCCGGTGGCCGCCTCCAAAATACTGAAGCAGTTGTCCGGGGACAAATCGTAAGCGCAGGATAGCCGCGAACAGCTATGTCACAGCAGAACTCAGACAAACCGTCGCCCGGAAACAAGCCCTCCGCCCTGCATGTCGTGCCGGGTGTCGACGGCGGTCACGACGGACTCCCCGGCGAGGGGAAATCCCCGCGACGGTCTCCCCGACCGCGCGACAATCACCTGTCGAACCAGCAGTATGTCGACGGCGTCCTGGCGCGTGATCGCACTTTGCTGGGACGAGCCATCACGCTGATCGAATCAAACAACCCGGGCCACCAGGAGCAGGCGCAGGAAGTCCTGAAGCAGTTGATGCCGCATACCGGCAAGGCCGTCCGGGTAGGTATCACAGGCGTACCCGGAGCCGGGAAAAGCACGCTGATTGAGACGCTGGGCTGTCGGCTTATCGAACGAAAACATCGCGTGGCGGTCCTCGCGGTGGATCCCTCCAGCAGCCTCACCCGGGGCAGTATTCTGGGCGACAAAACGCGCATGGAGCGGCTGTCGCAGAATTCCGAGGCGTTCATTCGTCCAAGTCCGAGCGGCGGCACGCTGGGCGGCGTAGCCCGCAAAACCCGCGAAACCATGCTGCTGTTTGAGGCCGCCGGCTATGATGTCATTCTCGTGGAGACAGTCGGCGTGGGGCAGAGCGAAACGACCGTACGATCCATGGTCGACTTCTTCCTGCTCGTGTTGATTGCCGGGGCCGGCGATGAACTGCAAGGGATAAAGCGCGGCATCCTGGAACTAACCGATGCCGTGGTGATCAATAAAGCCGACGGGGACAACAAGGCCGCTGTCAACCGGGCCCGCGCCGACTACGAAGCGGCGCTGCATTACCTGCCGGGAGCGACCCGGGGATGGCAAACCCGGGCCTTTACCGTCTCCGCGCTTACAGGGGACGGTATCGACGACCTGTGGGGCGTGGTCGAGACATTCCGGAAACATACCACCGCCAACGGTGAATTCGACCGTCGACGTCGTGATCAGGCCCGGGATTGGCTACATTCGCTGGTGGAGGGACACTTGCAAGAGATATTCTACCAGAGCAGCGCGGTGAAAGAGTTGCTGCCGGATATTGAACGCCGCGTCACCGAAGGCTCGTTGCCGGTTACGCAGGCGGCCTGGCAGCTTCTGAGAACATTTGAGGACTACCTGATACGCAGTTGGGGGAAGGACAGGTGATGTCACGACGGATTGCGGAGGCGATATCGGCCGGTTCCACCCACCCAGCAAACAAACCCCTGGGCGGAAATCGGACACTTCGGAACACAATCGTCACGGCGCAGCGGTTTCCCCTTGCTTTTTTTGCGGGAAGAGGTATCTCTCATCGGTTTAAAAACACCCGGTGCCGAAAGGCACCGACGAATCGATATATAGCTGAGTTAGGTTTTGTAAGATGGCAGATTCACGAATAGAACAATTGCGAAAAACACGAGCCCGTTTGATGCAGGGTGGTGGTGAAAAGCGTATCGCCAAGCAGCACGAACTGGGTAAACTGACCGCTCGGGAGAGAATTGACCTCCTGTTCGAGGAAAACACGTTCCGGGAGTCACTGCTGTTTGTGAAACACCGCAGCACTCATTTCGGAGTGGACAAAAAGGATTTCCCCGGTGAAGGCGTGATCACCGGACACGGCATAGTTGACGGTCGCCCGGTGTATGTCGCCAGCCAGGACTTCACGGTGGCCGGCGGATCGGTGGGCGAGGCGACCGGCAAAAAGATCCAGGAAGCGATGGATGCCGCGCTAAAAACCGGCGACCCCTTCGTAATGATCAACGATTCCGGAGGCGCTCGTATTCAGGAGGGAGTTGACTCCCTGCAGGGCTACGGTGGCATATTCTACCGCAATGTCCTGCTCTCCGGTGTGGTCCCGCAAATCAGCATCATTGCCGGCCCCTGTGCCGGTGGCGCGGCATACTCTCCCGCGCTGACCGACTTCATCATCCAGGTCCGCCACGAGGGCCAGATGTATATCACCGGCCCCCTTGTCATCAAGCAGGTAACCGGCGAGGATATCACGGCTGAACAACTGGGCGGCGTGGAAAGTACAGCGGCCTATTCCGGCGTGGTGCATTTCACGGCGGAAAACGATGAAGACGCAATCAGCATAGCCCGTCGTCTCCTCACTTTCCTGCCCAGCAACAATACCGAGGATCCTCCATTTGTGGCCGAGTTGCACGACGACGAGCTGTTGCCCGATGAGTCCATGAATTCGATTGTCCCCGAGGATCCGTCGGAACCGTACGATATGCACGATGTCATTTACGGCCTGGTGGACAACGGTGATTTCATGGAAGTGATGGCACCGTTTGCTCCCAACATTCTCGTGGGCTTTGCTCGATTAACAGGTTACACGGTGGGCGTGGTGGCCAACCAGCCGATGGTCAAGGCCGGGGTGCTGGATATCGACTCCTCCGACAAGGCGGCCCGGTTTATCCGCTTCTGCAACGCCTTTAATATTCCCATCCTGACGCTGGTCGACGTTCCCGGGTTCATGCCCGGAGTACAGCAGGAGTACGGCGGTATCATTCGTCACGGTGCGAAAATGCTGTTCGCCTACGCCTCGGCTACCGTCCCAAAACTGACCCTGGTCGTGCGCAAGGCCTACGGCGGCGCCTACCTGGCGATGTGTGCCAAGAGCATGGGGGCGGATCTCCTCTGCGCCTGGCCGTCGGCCGAAATCGCGGTCATGGGCGCCGAGGGCGCGGTGAATGTTCTGTATCGTAAAGAGATCGCCGAAGCCGACGATCCCGTCGCGGAACGCCAGAAACGTCTGGATGAATATCGCGACAAATTCGCCAACCCCATGAACGCTGCGGCGCACGGGCTGGTCGATGAAATACTGGAACCGGCTGACACGCGGGCCTACTTTGCATCGGCCCTGGAAGTACTGAAGGCCAAGCGGGAGCTGCGGCCCCAGAAAAAACACGGCCTGATTCCACTATAGGCGGAAAGGTTACGTTATGCCCGAGTGGCTCAGTTACAGTCTTAATCTTGCGGCGGTCGGCATTTCGATTGTGTTCGGTGCCTTGGCGATCATTACGCTCGCCGTGTCACTGATCCGGAGAGCCGATGACCGATGGATACGTCACGAGGAAGCCCAGCACGCGGCCGCTGTCGACAAGGATCAGAATATCGACACCACAACCCTGGTGCTGATATGTGCGGCCGTCGCAACCATGGCGCGGGGACGCTATCATATCCGGCGCGTCCGGCGTCTGATGCCGTCTACCGCGGTGCACGGCACCTGGTCGCTTCAGGGTCGAGCGGTATTGCACGGCTCTCACGTGGTCTCGAAAAAACGATAGTTATGTAGCTACGACTGCTTGTTGTATACAAGGTTCGAATTCAGGAGTGAAACGATGAAACTGAAGATAACAGTCCACGGTGTCGCCTACGAGGTTGATGTGGAAGTCCTCGATGCCGGCGATGGATTCCCCGCACCGGCCGGTGCCCCTCG
>JAHIVM010000234.1 GCA_018816665.1 Candidatus Zixiibacteriota bacterium | reverse complement strand
GTGTCCGAGACCGGGAGGGGTTCGTCGGACACGGTTTTTCAGCGTCTCTCAAACCGCGACAGCGGTCAGCGATCAGCCAAGAAGGAGATGTTCAGCATGGCGGGAACCGACACGCTCGAATTCACCGACGACAATTTCGAAGCAGAGGTCATTCAAGGCGACAAGCCCGCGCTTGTGGACTTCTGGGCGGAGTGGTGCATGCCCTGTAAGGCCCTCGGACCGACCATCGACGAACTCGCGGCTCTGCTTCACAGAAAACCATCGGCGATCAGGACGAAGCTGGAGGAAATGGGTCTGCTCTAGCCCATGTTTGACGTTTCAGGCCTCTAAGTTATTGTCTTTCAACAGAGGGCACCCTCAGTTTGTCACTACATTGCTCGCCTCTCAACGACCGTTGGCGGTTGCAGAGTTCCAAGACCAAGTGCTTTGAGAACCGCCCGCGCCTGGTAATTTGGTCGGGTTATCAGCCAGCGTGATTTACCCCCAGACTCGAGTTCCACCAACCGTACGCTCTTGAGCGCCTGAAGAGCCTGACGGACACTCAACGCCACGCCAGCCTTTGCCAAACCGTTCTCCAATGCCCGGTAGAGTAGAAAAGATAACGCAACCACAAAGATGTGTGCCCGCACCCGTGACTCGCTACGATGATAGATCGGTCGCAACTGAAGGAAGTCCTTGCTCTCCCGAAATGCCCGCTCCACTCCCGCCAGTTCCTTATATGCCTGTACAACCTCAAGCGGCAAGAGATGCTTATGGTCAGTCGCGATAACATAGGTGCCCTCCAGCCGCATCTCCCGGCGTAGCTTCTCGCGATCCACCCTCACCGAAAGTTGACCCCCATCGCCGATGCTCCAACTGAAGTACCGATGACTGTGACTCTCCGAGACTATCCGCTGAGCCGCCGCACCGATCTTCCCACGATCTCGCAGCCGACCACTATGAACTCGCTCTTGCAAAGCCTTAAGCTTCGGCCAGACTCGTTTCATCACCTTCCGACGCATACCACGCTCGTAATCGAGCCGCTCTGAACTCCTCACGATCACAACACGTTCCCCATCCTCACCGTCAACCTCATACACCTCAAGATCGCCCGCGCATGTCGGCTCCATTGACTTGGTTGCTTTCAGATACTCATCAACACGCCGGTTCCGACGACGACGCAATCCAACGATGTACGGAACTCCCTCCTCCTTCAGCCAGTCTATCGTGTCGCGGCTCACCATACCGCGATCCCCAACGAACACAATCCTGCCAATATCAAAGCGATCACGAAGATCCCTTACCACTTGCGCGACAGTTTGGTGATCCTTGATCCTGCCATCAAATACATGGTGCGCAATCGGCCAGCCACCTGCCATCACAACACCAACCTGAACCTGACGATCTCGTGGTCTATGATCTCGCGAGTAACCATGACAGGCCAAAGGCTCTGGACCGTGACCCTCAAAGTAAGTCGACGTCAGATCGTAAAAGACCAGATCGACCTTCAACGAGAACAGATCACGAAGAAGAAGATACACCTCCCGCTCTATCTGATCCTTGCCGGCAATCAGCGCATCGAGTGTCCGGTACCACCGAGCCAACTGCCGGGAATCAACCTGAACACGACCCGATTTCTTCCAAACCGGCGCATATCGCCGACCGAGACTGTCGGTAACATACGATTCATCCAACCACCAGGCCAAACCATGCTCGCTTGAGGGGGAGCAGAAACGAGATGCTGTCAGAACGAAGACCCGATCAGCAAGCTCACGGCCGTTGCGGCTGGGGCAGCAACGTCGTACGATAGTGCCAAGTCCCAACTGATCCCAGAGATGACGAGCTACAATTACAGGTCCCCAGGTCAGGGCGCTGCGTGCAGTCAGGTCGTCCATCGCCTGCCGATCTTTCAGACGTTCGGGTGCGAGCAGTTTGATCAGAGTATCGAGCTGAGGGATCAACTGATCCTTGCGTCCGAGGGTTTGAATGACACGTTGTTTGATCTTCCCACCCTCGCGGTAGGTCTCAACAAGGCGCAGGTATTCGCGTGTTTCACCGCCTGAGGTTGCCTTAACAGTACGCAAAAACATCGACACCTCCTGTCATTGCGGAAGGTATCCTGAATATATGCTGATGTCAACAAAAAACGTTCAGCAACACCCTCTGTCTCTGTCACTACGTTTTCCCGCACGGAAACATTCCCCCTATTGATAGACAACAACTTACAATCTCGAATCCCGAAAATTAGACCTCAAAATGTCAAACATGGGCTAGAGAGAAGTGTAAGTTAAACACTATTTGTATCATGTTTAGATGCTTTATTACTAGCTATATTCAAGGTCGTAAAATCGCCTTTCTTATCCTGACCCATATAC
>JAHIVM010000233.1 GCA_018816665.1 Candidatus Zixiibacteriota bacterium | reverse complement strand
GTCCAACTTCCTGAACCTTGGCCATACGATTCACCAACTCCTTACTACGTGAGCCGTTATCTCTCTCAGTCTTTCGAGATGTCATCGTCCCAGAACAACAGGCAACCGCAGTTGTCGCAGGTATGCACTTTCTCGTTCCGTCGGATCTCCTGGATCTTTTTGGGCGTGAGCGCCTTGAAACAGCCGCTGCATGCTTTCTTCTTCACCGGCACCACGGCCCTACCGCCCCGTCCACGACGCACCCGTTCATAGGTGGACAGGGTCGACCGCGGGATCTCCGCCATCACACTGTCCCGCGTGCCGTGCTTCGAGGCCACTTTCTCGCCGATAGAGTCAACCTTTTTCTGGAGAATCTCCAGCTGCTTCTGGTTGTTCTCGACTATCTGCGCTTCTTTCTCGGCCAGTCCCACGACTTCCTTTTCGAGGTTTCCAAGCGTTTCGATCGTTTCCAGCAGGGTCGTTTCCCGCCTGGAAATTCCCTCCTTGAGGGAGTCGATCTGTGCGACCAACGCGTCGTATTCCTTGTTGGTCTTGATGGACATCATTTGTTGCTGATACTTCTGCAACTCCGCTTCGCTTGTTGCGATTTCAAGCTCAAGACTACCCTGCAGCACCTTCGCATCTTCAAGCTTCTGCTTGATTTCACTGTGCCTGGTCCGGGCTTCCTCGATTTCGCGATTCAGATTCTCCATCATGTCAGGGAGATAATCCTTCGACCGCTCAAGTTCCCCCAGATCGTAATCAATGACTTGCAGCTTCAACAACAGGTCCAAGTCTTCGTGCACTGCTAAAGCCTCCTTAAAAGCTCTCGGATACCCTGAAAAAAAAACGCGCTTTTCCCTCTTATATCAGGGAAGCGCGCCAGACTTTTCCGCTTCTCACTATTAGCCGCCCATCGCTCATCATGTAAGGCAATGCGGCCACCGTTATAACCGTTTTTCGTGTCTCTAATCTCAATTGTCAAATATATGGGCAATACTGGATTTGAACCAGTGACCTCTCGGATGTGAACCGAACGCTCTAACCAACTGAGCTAATTGCCCATAAACTCCAAAAAAACAATCATCTGGGCCCTGCAGGACTCGAACCTGCGACCCGCTGATTATGAGTCAGCTGCTCTAACCAACTGAGCTAAGGGCCCAAAAAGGTCAAGAAGGTAATAGTATGCAAATACGGCCCTCAGGTCAAGTCGAAATGCGCTCTTTCGCCGCCCGGATACACCCGGAGTCTACGCCACAATTCCGGCCCCGGGACAAAAACTGTCGCCGGTCGTTCCGGCCCTTGGGGCTGCCGACTACTCCCCTCGGGGAGCCGGGTGCAACACCCGGCGGCAACCCGAACACAGGCTATTTCCCAGGCTCCGGGACCTCCTCGGTGATCCCCGCCAGCCGACGGGCTGTCTCTACTTTCGCTTCCAAACCGCCCACTGCATTAATCACCAGCTTGGCACCGTCGGGCGATCCGCCGCCGTGCATGCAACCGGGGACACCGCCGCCGATCGTGCACCATTCCACCAGGCGGGCTGCCCGGGTCCGGGTTTCCGCCGAATGTCTGGCCTTCATGTACTTCTGAATCAGGTGCCCGTACTTCTTGGACTGGAAGTCCTTATAACTCGGCATACAGCCGGTTTCGGCAATACCGCCGGCAATATCCTGAGCCAGCACCGAGGTTTCGTACGGCAGCGTGGCCACATGTACTTTGTTCACGTTGGCCAGCAGCGGGTCGCACAGCCAGGCTCCCGAGGGATGCTTTTTGCCCATCGCGGCCGCGGCGATACCCATGCCAAACGTCGTTTCGTTGTTGATGTGCATCTGCACGATCTTCTGACGGAAGACTTTCGACGCCAGACCGTTCGTACGGGCGGTCAAAATCGCCGATCCGATCTTTACATCGCCCTGCCCCGCCACACAACCGCCGATAGCGGAACGGTACGGGTTGATGAAATTGCCGATCGCTTTGCCCGAGTACTTGAATTCCCCACACATAAACACGCGCTCTTTGGGAATAAAAACATCCTCAAAAAACAGGAAGGCCTGCGTAATGCCACCCTCGGTGATCGGGTTGTCAAAACCGTCTTCATAATCGCGCCCGTCGCTCGGATGACGGGTCTCCACAATGGTCAAGCCCTCAATGTCCTTCGGAATCACGAAGGACAGACTGTAGTTTGCGTCCTCCTCGCGATACCCGCTACCCGGCAGAATGAAAATCTCATTGGCGGCGGCCACGCCGCAAATCATTACCTTGGCGCCGCGCACAATAATACCGTCATCGCGTTTCTCAACCAGCCGCAGGAACATATCCGGGTCGTCCTGCTGCGATGGAGTTTTCGTACGGTCGCCTTTTGGATCGGTCAGCGCGCCGGACATGGTAATGTCCCGAGCCTGCGCATCCTTCAGCCAGGTGAGCAGGCGCTGATGATAATCTGTCCCATACTCCTGGTCCATGTCGTACGTCGTGGAAAACATCGCGTTGAGCGCCGTCCAGCCGGCACAGCGGCCGCCGGTGCAGGTACCGGTCAACTGGAACATCAGCCGCTTCATTTTTGAATTGGCCCACATATCCTCGGCGCTCATGATAATGGACAAATACCGGCTAATCGGCTCGCCCGTAATGTGCGACTTGGCTGTCACCATGTCCCGCAGCTTTTCGTCGGCGGCCGCCCGGAACGTCCAGGCGTGTCCCTCAACCGTCCGCTTGGTGGCCGGATGAGTGGTGACATCTTCTATCAGTTCATCAAACTTGTGGATGTTCGGCCGCATCGCTTTCAGCGAGGCCAGATACTCTTCATAGGACTTGATGGCCATGGAATTCCCTCCTGAGGCATAGCTATTCTCTGATCACAATATACCTATTGTGAAAAAAATAACAAGTATATGAACGGCACAAAAAAAATGGGGCCGGGATATCCCGGCCCCACAGAAAACCGCAGCTTAAACTCTCGGTACTTACGGAATCTTCAAATCGAAGGCCTCAGTGAAGCCCTGGTTCGATGAACCCGCATCAAAACGGAAATCCAGATTGTTGGTCAGGGCCAGACGCATATTGATGGTCGCCCCGGAGGTCAGCACGAGATCATCGGCAAAACCAGTATTCAGCGCCCGACAAAGCACCAGCGTGTACATCCCGCCGGAGTAGCTGGAGACGGCCCTGGTGTCAAGCAAACTCCCTCGCGCCGTAGCGGTCGTGGGACCAAGCGACCAGAGGGTATCCATGTACCAGCCGGGAATCAAATCTCCCACCTCCCAGGTCCGGATACTGCGAACCAGGATGTTGAAGTCGCGAGTGTCCTCAGGATAGTGAAGCAAATAGCCGGTGAACTCCGACGAATCTTCGTGAATGTACACCGGGGTGCCGGCAAAGTAATTCTCCATGACTGCGAAATTTGAACCGGCGTCCAGCGTCAGCTCTCCCTCAGCGAAGGTTGCTCCTTCGGCACGCCAAACACCATCGGTCGTGACACTCCGCCAGCACCAGACATCCCACGAGGTATCCGCTGTGTTCTCAAACATCAGCAGTACCTGGTCTTCTTTGGAGGCAATCGTGTCTCTCAGAAAAATCGCCAGCGTATCATCTCCGAGAATCTGGAACTCGGTAAGCGCCCAGCGGTCGGGAAACACATCATGGGTGGCGTCCTCCCAGACAATACGCACATACAGGGAGTCGTTGTACACCGCCGCCTGAACCATCAGACTGTCAGCTGTAGCCGCGGTCGAACGCACCACCTGTTTGCCGACGAAACTGGTAGCAGTAACCTCCACCGCCACCGGCGTGATACCGGTCCAGACGGCACCATCAGGCGAGGTCAGCGAGGGGTGACTGGCCGCCGCGACCGCCGTGACTACGGGTTTACTCGGAACCGGCGTGACACCGCCGTCGTCATCACCGCCGCACCCGGCCACAAACGCCAAACACAGCCCCAAAAACAGCAGAACAAGACTTTTCATGATTTTCCTCTCGATTGCAGCAGTTGGTGATTATACACCGCAATATACAATTGATTCCCCACCTTTTCCAGCCCTATCGTGTCCCCAGACGCTTTATCACTACCATCGTCAAGTCGTCAAAAACGTGATCGGGAGAGGCAAAAGCACCAACCGCGGCATAAATGGCATCGGCGACGTCCCTCGCGGATCGTTGGCGGTTGGCCTTGATAACGGCCAGCAGTCTGTCGGCCCCGAATTCGTGTCCGTCAGAATCAAACACCTCAGACACACCGTCGGTATACCAGACCATCATCTCGCCCGGACCAATCATCAGGGCTCGTTCTTCATATATTCCAAGGGTGGTAACCCCAAGCACCGGACCACCTTCGCGGAGAAACTCAACGTCGCCGTTTTTGCGCAACAGAATCGGGGGATTGTGCCCGAAATTGGTGAACGTCAGAATATGGTTGCGCGTATCCAGAACGCCATATACACCGGTAACAAAATTACCGTGATCCAGCGACTCGCACATCAGGGAATTGACCTTGGTACCGATAGTACGAATCGAATAGTTGTTGCGGATCTCGGCTATCAATGAGGCCCGGAACGAGGCCATTATCAACGCCGCCGGCACTCCCTTCCCGGATACGTCGGCAATAGCAATTCCCACATGCCCGTCGACAATCGGAATGAAATCATAGTAGTCGCCGCCCACCTGTCCCGATGAGAAGTTGCGCCCGTCCAGATCATAGCCCGGCAGGACCGGGTTCTTTTTGGGCAGGAAGCTCTGCTGGATTTCGCGGGCAATCGACAATTGCTGCTCCAGTTTCCGACCCTCAATAATGTCTCGGTGCAACCGCGCGCGCTCCAGTGAAATCGCCGCCTGCGTGGCAAAAGTTTCCATCAGGGCCAGGGATCGGTTGTTGTAAGCGTTCAGTTCGTTGGACTCGAGATTCAACACTCCGATAACCCGGTCATCGATCTTGATCGGGACTACAATTTCGCTGCGCGTGATCGATCGCGCGTTGATATACCGCGGATCCGCCGTTACGTCGGGCACAATCACCGGCTCACCGGTATTGGCCACCGTCCCGATCAACCCCTGACCAAACTTCACCTGGAGCTGCTCTTCCTGCGCCGGGTCATAGCCGTTGTAGTTGATCGATTTCATGTTGCCACTGTCGGGTTCGATCAGGAATATCCCGCCGGCATCGTACCGGACCACCATTTTCAGCGATGTTAATATCTCCCGCAGCAGTTCGTCGAGTTCAAGCGATGACGACAGCTTTTTGCCGACCTCGTACAGCGCCTGCCGCTCCAGCGACTCGCGTTTCAGGTGGCGCAGGAGGCTGGTGTTGTCGATCGCGACCGCCATTTGATTGTTGAGTCCGGTGAGGATATCGAGATCGGCCTCGGTAAAGGGACCGTCAGTCTTGTTGATAGCCGCCACTACGCCGATCATCTGACCCCGACCAACAAGCGGCACCGATACCAGCGACTCAAACGCAATCCCGGACATGTTCCCCAACTCACCGTCAACACGGGGATCATTGGCCGGATCATTGATGATGATCGGCTGCCGGTACTGAGCGACCCAGCCGACCACTCCCTGCCCGAGTTCGCGGTAGAAAACGCTGAAGGTGCTGTCATCCCGCTTCATAAAGCGGACTTTCATGTCGGTACGATCATGATCGATACGAAAAACCAGCGCCGCCTGGGCATCGACCGCCTTCATGACCAGTTTGAGCACCAGTTCAATCAGTTCTTCATATTCAAGGGTGGTATTGAATATGCGGGCGGCCTCAAGCAGCAGCTTCTCGGTCCGGGTACGATGTGTCAGGTCTGCCATAGTCCTGTCAAGGTATGGTATCTGACGGTTTTGTCAATTATTAGCTGAAAAGTAAACCCGGCCGGTCGAAACCGGCCGGGCCACCCACGAGGAGGACACAGAAGCCACCAACCCACAGAGAGGATCGTCAGGTGACGACGGGGGGGTGGGGGATCATAGCCACAACTGACGGTCCAGACTGCGGTAATGTATGGCCTCTGCGACATGCCCCATCTGGATTTCATCCACATCTTCAAGATCCGCAATAGTCCGGGATACCTTGAGAATCCGGTCATACGCCCGGGCCGACAGCCCCTGCTGCTTGATTGCCAGTGCCAACAGCGACTGCGACTTGTCGTCGATCCGGCAATACCCCCGCGTATCCCGGGACTCCATCTGGGCGTTGGCGTAAATCTCCGGTTCGTTTTTGAATCGTTCAAGTTGCCGCCGACGGGCCCGGTTGACTCTCTGGCGGATTACAGAGGACTCTTCACCCCGAGCATCCGCCGACAGCTCCTTGAACTTCACAGAGGGTACCGAAATGTGTATGTCAATCCGGTCCAGCAACGGTCCGGAAATCTTGGACATATAGCGCTGTATCTCCCCCGCCGTACATTTGCATTCATGACTGACATCGCCATAATACCCGCACGGACACGGATTCATCGCCGACACCAGCATGAAACCCGCCGGGTACGTCAGCGTCGTGGAGGCCCGCGAGATAGTCACCTGATGGTCCTCCATCGGCTGACGAAGCATCTCCAGGATGTCCTTCTTGAATTCCGGCAGTTCATCCAGAAACAGCACGCCGTTGTTGGCCAGCGACACCTCCCCCGGCTTGGGAACCGTCCCCCCACCAACCAGACCCGCATAGGATATGGTGTGGTGGGGGGAACGGAAGGGACGTGTAGCGACCAAAGCAGTGTCGGCCGGCAAGCGGCCCGCCACCGAATGGATTTTGGTTGTCTCCAGGGCCTCGCCGATAGACAGATCGGGCAGAATAGTGGGCATCCGGCGAGCCAGCATGGTTTTGCCCGACCCCGGAGGACCAATCATGATAATATTGTGCCCGCCCGCCGCGGCGATTTCCAGTGCCCGCTTGGCGGATTCCTGACCCTTGACATCGGAAAAATCAACCGTGTACTGCCGGGCCTGCTCAAACACGGAATTGATGTCTATTTTGTGCGCCGCAATTGTAGATTCGTCCTCCAGAAAGGCCACTGCATCCTTCAACGATTTCACCGGATATACGGGCACCGTCCCGGCAATGGCCGCTTCCCGCGCATTGTCCGGCGGCACCAGCAGCCCTCGTACACCGTTACCGGCGACAATATTCATAGCCATAGGAAGGGCGCCGCGCACCCCCCGCACATCGCCGTCGAGCGACAACTCTCCAAGTAACACAAAGTCATCAAACCGATCCCGCAGAATCTGCCCGGTTGCGGCGAGAATACCAACAGCCATCGGTAAATCAAACGCGGAGCCTTCTTTTTTGATGTCTGCGGGAGCGAGATTGATAGTCACCTTTTTTGATGGAAACACAAAGTCCGAATTTTTGATGGCGGCGGTCACCCGTTCTTTCGATTCCCGAACGGCGCCGTCCGGCAACCCGACCGTGATAAACGCCGGAAGTTGCTGCTGAATGTCGGCCTCCACTTCAACCGTGTAGGCGTCGACTCCCAGCGTTGCCGATGATAACACTCGTGCCAGCATAGCGTTGATCCTCACGTCCCCGGCATACGAGGGTATGCCGTCGGTTCACTGCTTTGTGGTCGCAGGCACGACTCCCTGAACCAGCGAGCCGTGCCCTTTTGCGACTCCATGCCGAAGTCCCCTGGGCCACGACGGTTTCACAACCGTCCCCGCACGCAGCGTAACCTGTCCCACTGACAGGGCATGTCAGTCAAAATGCACGGTGAGTTGTTTTTTTTGCGGATATGTGATACACCCCACCGCAGGGCAGGTCTGTATTAACCGAAATCCCGATCACACCAGGATCATCATCAAGACGAGCAGTCCACCACACCAACAATGCCCCGGAGACCTGCCCGATCACAACCGCTCCTCGACCCGCAGGGCAGGTCTCTATTAACCGAAATCCCGATCACACCGGGGTCATCATCAAGACGAACAGTCCACCACACCAGTAATGCCCCGGAGACCTGCCCGG
>JAHIVM010000232.1 GCA_018816665.1 Candidatus Zixiibacteriota bacterium | reverse complement strand
GGGGACGGGATGGTTCCGGTCCAGACATTGCCGGGCAGACGGTATTCGGCGTAAGGGCGAGACCTCGGCGTCACGGAAACAAAACGCACCACCGTATCGGCCGACGGCTCATACACGATAGTGAGATCATGATTACCGATTGGAATTGAATCGATTTCGAAAAAGCCGCCCGGATCAGGCGCCGCCGTTCTCAGGCGAATGCCGCCTGCTCCGTCGGGGTGGGTCAGGCGGATTGTCACCGAGTCCCGGTAAATCGTACCGGGCGGGGTGCCATCGTAATCATACACATTGCCGTGAACCGTGTTGAACAGCAGTTCGTCGGTCGTGTTGGCGAAACGTCGTTCAATCGCCGCTCCGGAGCCGCCGGAGGCAATGGCCAAACCGGAGTAGGCGTAGGCGGTGCCCCAGGCATCAAGTTTGTAGTCGTTTGGAGTCTGGGTGAACCGGTTGCCGATATACGGACCCCGCCAGGTGGCGTAGGCGCCGGGATTACTGTATAACGCATCGAGGTTCGGCGGCAGGCCGCCGACATCGCCGACATAGCCGAAGTCGGCGCGGACGCCGTTGTTCTCCAACTGCGGATTGCCAACCACGGCCAGAGCGAGAGCGTCGAGTTCCTGCCTGGTCTGTTCCACCCGGGCCGTTTCGTACATCTCCGTACCCGAGCGCATGGCGGTGGCGGCCAGGATGCCAATGATGAGGATCACGATGACCACTTCGATAAGCGTGAAACCGGCCCGGGACCCGAGCGTCCGGTGGTGGCTCGTACGGCTACGGTCCATACTGCACCTCCACCCATACCTGGGTACAGTATGCCGGATGGGACGCGTTCTGGCCGTGCATGGACAGGCCCGCCTGCAAGTCCCGAATCTCCTGCCAGGTCCAGTCGTTGCCGGTCGCGGGGTTTGTACTCCAGGTGTGGTTGTAGTCCGCGTAGGATCCGGTCAGATTGAAGGCGGTGCCGGTATAGGCGGTGGAACTCACATACACCACCGGTTGTATTCTGCCCTGGGTGTGGGTGCGCATCGCCCGGCAATACACGGTTACCGATATCACATCACAGGTGGTGTCGGCCGATGGATCTACGATAGCATAGGCATCGGTGCGATATGAGTTTGTTGTGGCGCGCACGCGGGTGACGTCCTCATCGCTGACCGTCTCATCAACACATTGCCAGTTGAACGTTGCGCCGTCGGCAACCAGCGCCGACAGCCAGCCGAGGCCGTTGGGGCGCAGGGTCTCGGTTCCGCCGGTACATCCGCCGGTGGGCGGCGGCGGCGAACTGAAATAGGCCGATGCAAACAAAAACGACTGCGAGCTGCGGTGACGCGGCAGGATGGTCAGGTGCCGGTACAGCGTGTCCGCATTGGGTTCAAAAACGACAAGCAAGGGGTGCCTGCCCACGGGCAGGGAGTCGATCGTGAAATGACCGGTCGAATCCGGGTGATAGCTTTTGGTCACCGTTCCGCCGACCCCGTTGGGGATGCTGATTTCGATCAGAACCGAATCGTCGTAAACACTCCCCGGTAGGTTGTTGGACCCATCGGCGACCGTACCGAGAAACGTATTCCGCAGATAATCATCGGTAGCATCGGCAATGCGACGGGACAGGGTTGAACCGCCGCCGGTTGATGTGATGGTGATACCGCCGGTATAAGCGTAGGCCTTGCCCCACTCATCCATCCGGAATCCAACCGTATCCTGCGCGTACGTGGGCGGCAGATAGGGACCGTCCCACGTGCTGTAGCCGCCCGGGTTTTCGCGCAGATAGACCAGGCTGGTGGGGAAGGCGCCCACATCGCCGACATACCCGAAGTCCGACCGTGCGTTGCCGTCGGTCAGCGACGGGTTCCCCACGATTGCTTCGGCAAGCAGATCCATTTCCTTTTTGGTGCGGACGCGACGGACGTCTTCGACCGCCAAGTTCATCGATTGCAGCGCAATCGAGGCGAGAATGCCGGCCACCACGATGACCATGAGCAGTTCTATCAGGCTGAATCCGCGAGACTGTCGGACCGGTTGCAGAGCGGTTGCGAAGGTGTCAATTCGCATAATACACCTCCGCCCGGACCTGGGTGCAGCGGGCAGTGCGCCGGATGCTGACCCCGATTTCCATGTTGTCGACAGCCGACCAGGTCCAGGCCGATCCGGTGGCCGGGTTGGTCGAGTAGGCGGTCGAGTACTCGGCATAGGAGTAGTTGGTTATGGATATCGCTGTGCCATAGTATACCGAACCGCCAATAACCACGGCCGTTCGAACCTGTTCCGATGAGCCCACGGCGCGGCAGGTGATGACGATTCTCACGCTGTCGATGGCGCCCGTACCGGCACTGTGATTACCGGCGGAGTAGGTGTCCAGTCGCCACGGGTTGCCGTTGCCCCGTACGTACGACACATCGCCATCGGCAGTTGTCTCCGACGTGGCGGTCCAGTTGCCGCCGGAACCGGGATAATCCCACAGGCTCGAACTGGAGCCCGGGCTCGACGGAAAGAGCGGTTCCGAAATGGGACTGGGGCCACTGCCGCCGCCGCCGCCGGACCAGAGGTCCTCATGCAATTGCAGATGAGCGTAGTAGTCCTTGCCGGGGGAGATGGCGATTCGACGGCGCAGGGTGTCTGCGGTCGGCAGGTAGATCATGTCCAGGGTATGCACGCCGATGGGAATGGAATCGAATTCTGCGGAACCATCGGGGCGCAGACCGGTGGTTCTGGTGGTCAGCCCGCCCCCTCCGTCGGGATAGTGCAGAACCAGTCGGACGGAATCCTGGTAGCTGGTGCCGGGAGGGGTGTTGTCGACATCCGTGACTACCAGCGCCGCCGAGTTGCGCAGGAGGTCATCGGTAGAATTTGCAATCCTGCGCGTAAGGGGCGTTCCGCCGCCGTTCGAGGCGATGGTGATTCCCCCGCTATAGGTATATGACCCGCCCCAGGCATCAACTTTGTAGTAGGTATCGCCGGCGGTTGAGGAGAAGGCATCGCGAAGATACGGTCCGCGCCAGGTGGCGTAACCGCCGGGGTTGCTGACGAGGGCATCGAGGTCCGGCGGCAGGGCGCCGATATCGCCCACGTAGCCGTAGTCGGTCCGGGCCCCGCCCGAGGTCAGTTCGGGATTGCCCGCAATGGCGTAGGCGATGTTTTGCAGTTCGGATTTGGTATCCTCGGCCCGGACGGTGTTATTGACGGCCGTCAACGACCGCATCGCCACCGTGGCCAGGATGCCAATAATGATCAGCACCACAACCAGTTCGATGAGTGAATAGCCGCCTTCATCGGTCAGCCGAACCGGTCGCGTGATGTTTTGCCGCAGGTAGTCCATCAGGCTATTAATCGGCAGGATGGACAATACCGTACAGCCCGGAGCAGGCACAAAAAAAGCCCGCGGTGGCCGCGGGCTTTGAATTCCGGCTATATGCGCAGATAGTGCCTAGAAATCGTCATCATCGAGCGGATCGGCTTTGGGCGGTATCTCTACCACCAGGTCAGCGGTGATTTTGCATTGACAGGCGAGGCGGGAGGTTTCGGTCAGTTCCTCGACCTCATCGAGCATATCTTCCTCGTCCTCAGACATTTCGCCCAGCGACTGAAAGCCCTCTTCCACAATGACGTGGCAAGTTGAGCAGGCACAATTGCCACCGCAGTTATGGTCTATCCGAATATTGTTCTCGAGGGCGGCATCCAGAAGCGTTTTGCCCTCGGGGACCTCTATTTCGATATCTTGCGGCAGAAACCTAATCTTAGGCATCAGTACGGACCTCGCAGCGGTGTTTACATCAGATTGAGCAGGTAAGAAACTCACGACAGCCTCCGAAAATCAAGCTTTTTGTGAATCGCCGTCGGTGCGGCTGACCACAACGTTATCGTGTTCGTTGCCATAGCGCACCGAGCGGGCCACTCCGCTCAGACGACTGGCGATAGCCATGTACGCCCAGGGGGGAGTGATAATATCGCTGCAGCCGCGCACCAGGATATGCCGGTCGCGATACTGCTGCCAGTCATGCCCGGCGATGCCGTCGAGGAATTCCTCCTGACGGAAGACCGGGGAGTTCAGGAACTGGCGCGGTTCAACAATCATGTACGCCATGGGATGTGTTAGCGCAACTTCTAGCAGGTGAAGGACGAGCCGCAACCGCAGGAACGTTTGGCGTTGGGGTTGGAAAACTGGAATCCGCCGCCCAGCATGCCGCCCTTGTAGTCAAGGGTGGTGCCCTGGAGGTAGTTCAGCGACTGGCTGTCGACACGTACGGTCAGACCGTCGAAGTCGTATTCCGTATCTCCCTCAAGGGCATTGGTGTCAAAACCCATCGAATAGGACATTCCGGAACAGCCGCCGGCGGCCACGCCCAGGCGCAGGAATATGCCGGTTTCGTTTTCCTCGGAGATGAGGCGCTTCACTTCCGCCACGGCGTTGGGGGTGATCCGGACAGCCAGATCGGTCGGCAGGGACTGGGTGTTCTCAGACATATTATGACTCCGTTATATCGTTTACTAATTTGGTCTATATTAGTACTACCTGTTGGGGGATGTAACAACCGTTATTTGTGCGAAGTTCTGATAATTTTCGGGTTGGCTGGGGGGAGAAACCCGGACCGGGAGTGTCGCCGAATCAGCTCCCGGCGGAAAGTAGGCGTCCGGTGTCGGATTTAGTGGAACTTTGGGAGAAAAAAGTCGTTGTGGGGGATAATTAGTTGTGGACTCCTGTCACCTTATTTCGTATAATAGGCAGATTATGGAAGCAGAGAGCAATGTTGTCCTATTGCGTTGCTCACTTCAGGGGCTTGCACTAGGGCTAGCTTACGTATAGTTAAGGAGAAAATGATGCAGCTTTCACGTAAAGCCGACTACGCGCTTCGGGCCATCCGATTCCTTTCGGGTCTGCCGAAGGGCAAACTGGGGTCAATCAACACCATCGCCGCCGCCGAGGATATTCCGCGTGAATTCCTGGCAAAAATCCTCAAGGATCTGACCCGTAGTGGGCTGTTGGTGTCTTATCAGGGGGTAACCGGTGGTTACCGGATGTCACAGCAGCCTCGTGAGGTGTCCTTCCTGGACGTTATCGAGGCGATTGAAGGTCCGGTTCATATTAACCTCTGTACCGAGACTGAAACGTGCGCCTGCTCCAAGGCCGAATCCTGCTCCATGCGGACGTTCTGGGTTCAGCAGGAAAACAGCTTCAAAAAAGCACTGGCCAAGCATAATTTCGGCCGGTATCGTCGCGGCGCCAAATAAGGCACGGGACGCGGGATAGTTTCAGGCGGTCAGCTCTTGAAGAGCGGACCGCCTTTTTTTTTCGATTTTTGACGAAATTTCGGCTGTTGCAGACGGGGGTTGTGCCTTTCCGCTGTTTATAGTATTATGGGCGCTCGGTCGCAAAGTTGCGCCCCGCAAAGGTTTTTGGTGAAGGAGTACGGACATGGTAAAGCAGTTTGAAGATAAAGCGCACAAGGTCAAAATCGGGCTGGCGGAGATGCTCAAGGGCGGTGTCATTATGGATGTCACCACACCCGAGCAGGCGAAAATCGCCGAGCAGTCCGGGGCGGCCGCGGTTATGGCCCTGGAACGGGTGCCGTCGCAAATCCGCGCCGAGGGCGGTGTTGCCCGCATGGCCGACCTGGACATCATTGAGGGCATCAAGCGTGATGTCACAATCCCGGTTATGGCCAAGTGCCGGATCGGGCATCTTATCGAGGGACGGGTGCTGGAAGCGCTGGAGGTCGATTTCATCGATGAGTCCGAGGTGCTGACCCCGGCCGATGAGAAGTACCATGTGGACAAGTGGGGGTTCAAGGTCCCGTTTGTTTGCGGCTGCCGCAATCTCGGGGAGGCCCTGCGCCGGATATCCGAAGGCGCCGCGATGATCCGCACCAAGGGTGAGGCGGGGACCGGCGATGTTTCCCAGGCGGTCAAACACCTGCGGGAAATCGGTTCGGTTATGAAGTCGCTGACCATCATGTCTCCCGAGGAGCTGTACGGCGTGGCCAAGGACTTCCGGGTATCGCTTGACCTGGTCAAAATGGTTGCCGCAACCGGTAAACTGCCGGTACCGAATTTCGCCGCCGGCGGGATTGCCACTCCGGCCGACGCCGCCCTGTGCATGCACCTGGGTGCCGAGGCGGTTTTTGTGGGCTCCGGGATATTCATGTCCGATGATCCTGAGAAGCGCGCCAAGGCGATTGTCAGCGCGACTACCCACTGGCAGGACTTCAATGTTATTGCGGAGTATTCGCATGGTCTGGGCGGCGCGATGAAGGGTATTCAGGCGTCATCGATACCGATCGAGGAGCAGTTGCAGACACGGTAAGTGTCCTGAAGATTGATGATTTTGGAAGGCAGACCTGTGAGGGTCTGCCTTTTTTTTGATTGTGATACTCTCAATCGTGCAGTCGGCGTATTATAGGGCAGAGGACTTGTAGCGGCATGAGTGCCAGAAGCAAAATCGAATGGGCCTGGAACACCTGGAACCCCGTCACCGGGTGCTCCCATGTATCCCCCGGCTGTGAGCATTGCTACGCCGAGCGGATGGCTAATCGTTTGCAGGCGATGGGGGTAGCCAAATACAGTCGCGGTTTCGAGGTGACCCTCCATCCCGATATTCTGGAACAGCCCCTGCACTGGAAAAAACCCCGCGTCATATTTGTCAATTCTATGTCCGATCTGTTCCACGACAAAGTATCGATTACGTTTGTCCGCAAAGTCTTTGATGTCATGGCCCGGGCGAACTGGCATATTTTCCAGTTGCTCACTAAACGCTCCAAACGGTTGGTGCGGATGGCGCCCCAACTGGATTGGCCGGACAACCTCTGGATGGGTGTTACGGTCGAAAACGCGCACTACAAGTATCGAATTGCCGACTTACGTAAGGTTAAGGCTGCCAAGCGGTTCCTATCTCTGGAACCCCTCCTGGGACCGCTGGGCGAGCTTGATCTGACTGATATTCACTGGGCTGCGGTGGGGGGAGAATCCGGTCCGGGGGCCCGGCCGATGAAAGAAGACTGGGTTCTGGAGATCCAGCGCCAGTGCCGGCAACACGAAACCGCCTTTTTCTTCAAGCAATGGGGCGGGGTTAACAAAAAAAAGACCGGTCGATTGCTGAAGGGCCGGGAATACAACGATATCCCGCTTCCCGAGGTATCCGGGCGCGACGGCGATTCTCTGCAATTACCCTTTAACCTCTAGTATTTCTCCCGTATATTCCGGCACTCTTGAGCCTTAACGGTGTTGAAAGCGTACGGATATGCGTAAGTTTGAGAAGCGACAGGTAGGTGTTCTGGCCCTGCAGGGGGATTACGAACGCCACCAACATCAGCTTGGTCTCCTCAGGGTCAAAAACCGACTGGTACGGTTGCCGGCGGACCTGACGGAGATTGACAGCCTGATTATCCCCGGCGGTGAGTCCACAACCATGGACATTCTGCTGGATCGCTTCCATTTGCGTGAACCGCTGACTGAGTTTGGCCGGAGTCACCCGGTGTACGGCACCTGCGCGGGCATGATTATGGTGGCTACGAGCATTCGCGACAACCAGGCCGGAGTCAAGCCGCTGGGGCTGATTGATATTGAGGTTGTCCGGATGGGCTACGGTCGTCAGGTACATTCTTTTGAGGAGATTCTGCCGGTGAGCCTGGGCAACGGCACGAGCAGTCTCACCGCGACTTTCATTCGCGCCCCGAGGATAGCTCGTACGGGTCCGGACGTGACCGTTCTGGCAAGCTACAAGGACCATCCGGTACTGGTCCGGCGGGACAATGTTCTGGCCGGATCATTTCACACGGAGCTGGATGATGACACGACGTTACTGAGATATTTTATACAGGAATTTTCGTGACTTTGAACCCCTGAAACGTATATTAAATAAGTCTATGAATAAGGTAATATTCACGCAGTCAGTGGGAGAGCGCTCGGCGCATGCCGAGACGCCAAAAGCGCCAACCGTAAGCGAGCGCATGAAGGTACCCCATACCCGGCCGCCGCGCTGGATCAAGATCCGTCCGAAGTCGGGTGAGGGGTATGTGCGGGTTCGTTCCATCCTGAAAGAGCACGGCCTGCATTCGGTATGCCAGGAGGCAGCCTGCCCCAATATTCGGGAATGTTACGGTGAGGGCACGGCAACGTTCATGATCCTGGGTGAAAAGTGTACCCGGGGCTGCAACTTCTGCGATGTCATCAAGGGCAAACCGGACGGTCTCGATACCGATGAACCTCGTCGGTTGGCCGAAGTGGTTGCCAAACTGAACCTGAAGCAGGTGGTGATAACTTCGGTGACCCGCGATGATCTCCCCGACGGCGGGGCGGACATATTCGTGAACGTGATGAAAGAGCTGCGGGCGCGCGACAAAGAGGTCAAAGTTGAGTTTCTAATCTCGGACCTGGCGGGCAACAAGGAAGCCCTGGGTGCGATTATTGAGTCCGGTGTTGATGTCCTCGGGCACAATGTCGAGACGGTCGGTCGTTTGCACAAGCGGGTGCGCGGTGCGGCCAAGCTGGCGCGATCGCTTGAGATGCTCAAGTACATGTCCGACTACACGCCGCGCCCGGTGGTGAAAACCGGCCTGATGGTTGGATTGGGCGAGACGGTCGAGGAAGTCATTGAGCTGTTGCATCAGGTCAAGGACGCCGGGGTGGATATTGTGACCATCGGGCAATACCTGCGCCCGTCGCTGGCTCATCTGCCGGTCGAGCGGTTCTACCGTCCCGAGGAGTTCGAGGATCTGACCCGGATCGGCATGGAGATGGGCTTTGGTCACGTTGAGGCCGGTCCGCTGGTGCGGAGTTCGTACAAAGCATTCAATCAATCAAAGGGGTTGCTACCCGGTCATGATTAAAAAAGCCATTATTGCACGTCACTACGGTTTTTGTATGGGCGTGAAACGAGCCATTAACATAGCCGAGGAAACCGCCCGGGATTCCGATGAGCAGGTGACAATTCTCAACGAGATCGTTCACAACGACGCGGTTGTGAAGGACTTTCGCGAGAAGGGGGTTGGCCAGAAGTTTGCGGTCGACGACGTGGAGACGGGGACGTTGATTATCTCCGCCCACGGTGTTTCTCCGGATGTTATCGAACGGGCCACCAACAAGGGGCTTAAGGTGGTCGATGCCACCTGTCCGCTGGTGACCCGCATCTACGATATCATCGCCAAGGCGGTGGGGCAGGATTACTATATCATCCATCTCGGGGATCGCAATCACGATGAAACAACCGGTGTGCACGGCCATGCGCCCGACCGCATCACGGTCATTTCCAATAAAGAAGAACTCGATCAGTACCCGGATTGGACGGATCGTAAGCTGGGGCTGACCGTTCAGACCACCATGGGGCTGGAAGATTTTGTCGAGTTCCAGGAAGCGGCGCAGAAGAAGTGGCCGCACATAGAGGTATTTGAGACTATTTGCAACGCGACCAATAAACGGCAAACCTCCATTATGGATCTGGCTCCCGAGGTGGACATGATTCTGGTGGTTGGCTCCACAACGTCGGCCAATTCCGGCCGTCTGGCCAATATCGCTCGTTTGTTGTGCGGGCGGGCCGAGTTGATTAATTCCGCATTCGATATCAAAGCGGAGTGGTTTGAGGGCGACGGTGACGCGGTTGAAACGGTAGGAGTATCCGCGGGGGCTTCGACACCGGACTTCCTGGTTCAGGATGTCATCCGCCGGCTGGTCAAGATTTCAGGGGGCACCGCCGAAGTGGTGCGGCAGGAAAAGAAAAAGAAGGCGCGGACGGCGAAAATCGCCGGCTGATGGTCTTCGCGTGAGCGTTCTTGAGGGAGCAAAGTATGGCCTATTTGGGTGATTACCTTATCTACATAGCGACAATTACCAGTGCCTTGGCGGCGATTACTTACGCTGTGGCCTGGCGCGGGCGCGAGGAATACGTGGGCCTGGCGCGACGGTTCTTTCAGTTCAGTACCGTTACGATTCTGGCCGCCCTGGGTACCTTGATGTACCTGATCCTGGCGAAGGACTATTCCATTGCATATGTGTTCTCTTATTCGTCCAGTGATATGCCCCTGTATTTCAAAATAGCCTCATTGTGGGGCGGCCAGGAGGGCACGTTCCTGCTCTGGCTGGGGCTGAGTTCGGTAATGGGTCTGGTCATGATGCGGTATGCGGGACGTTTTGAACGCGGCAACATGTTCTGGCTGAGTATGTTCCTGGTGTCCCTGCTGATAATCCTGTTGAAGAAGTCCCCGTTTGAAATGATGCCGGTGTTTCGTGCCGACGGCAACGGTCTCAATCCGCTGCTCATGAACTACTGGATGACCATCCACCCGCCGCTGATGTTTGTGGGGTTTGCGGCCGCCACTATCCCCTTCTGCTACGCGCTGACCGCCCTGGTGGAGCGGCGCTACAATGTCTGGGCGGAAGAGGCACGTCGCTGGACCCTGTTTGCCTGGAGCATCCTGGGTATCGCTATTGTGATGGGCGGGTACTGGGCCTACGAAACGCTGGGCTGGGGTGGCTACTGGGCCTGGGATCCGGTGGAAAACTCGTCGCTCATCCCCTGGATATTCCTTACCGCGCAAATACACACGCTGTTTGTGAAGCGGCAGCGCAGGGGACTTATGCGCTTCTCCCTGACGATGGTGATGCTGTCATTCTGGGCGGTGCTGTATGGAACGTTCCTGACTCGTTCGGGAGTGCTGGCCGATTTTTCGGTGCACTCGTTCATTGATCTCGGCATCAATCAGTATCTCATAACCGGGCTGGTCTTTTTTGTGGTGGCCGGAACATCGTTGCTGCTGTATCGCTGGCGCGACATCAAGCCGGAGCCATCGTTCTCAACAGTAGCTTCCAGGACGTACCTGACGGCGCTGGGGATCGTGGTGTTGTTTATTGGTGGTATTCTCGTGTTGTTGGGTACCTCGGCCCCGCTGTTGACCCGCATGACTGAGAATCCATCGGCGGTGAGTCTGGACTACTACTTCACCACCATGACTCCGGTAGCCGTGGCCATACTCTTTCTGCTGGCGCTATCGCCGCTGTTCCGATGGAACAAGGGGCTGTCCAGCCTTCCCATGCTGATCACGGGGGTTGTCGTCCTGGTGCTGACGATTCTCGGCTTGATTGTATTCGGTGTTACCACGCAACTAATTTACCTGTTGTTGTTTGGTGCGGCGGCGGCATCGCTGGTGATTAACGGTTTGGTGTTCCTGCGCTCTCTGAAGGGCCGCAGATTGAACCCCGGCCACCTGGCGCACCTGGGGCTGACCGTGGCGTTCATCGGTGCCGCGGCATCGTCGGGCTTCGCCACCAAGGAAATGGTGACCCTGCCGCAGAATCAAACGGTTCAGTCGCTGGGGTATGACCTCAATTTCACGACGATTGAAGATACCCAACTTGGCTTCAACTGTCATGTGACGGTGGAACGGGGCGGTGATGAATTCGTTGGTTCCCTGGCGCATGAGTTCTGGAAGAACTCTGAAGGTGTCATGAGAAAGCCCCACGTCAAAAACTACTGGCTCGATGATCTGTATTTGTCTCCGGTGGCCTTTGAGGAACCTCAGACCAAAAACCCGGGCACGCTGTATCTCGAGAAGGGCGGGACCGTTACCCAGGACGGGTACGAGGTCACGTTCCACGACTTTGAGACCGGCCAGGGTCACGATGCAGCTATGGCATCGCTGCGCGCTGTGGCCAACCTGACCATCCGTCACGACGGCGTCTCGGAGGAAGTGGGGCCGGCCATTCGGGTTGAGGCGAACGACTTCATCGAAGAACCCGCGTCGTTTGACAACGACCGGGCCACGGTGACCATCGTCGGGTTACGTCCGGAAGAAGGCGGCGTGGTCATTCGTCTGGCCGGCGAGTCGGTCACACCGCCGCCCGTCCAGGCTGCCTCGCTGGTAATAGAGATATCCAAAAAACCTTTGATACAGCTTTTCTGGCTGGGTACCCTGATGGTATTCGGCGCCGGTGTTATCGGCGTAACCCAGAAGCTGCGTCATGCCAATGGACGCCGCTTTGCCGAGACCGACGACTTGTCGGTCGAGGAATCGGATGACGAGCCGTCGAGTGTCCCATCCGGCAACCCTGCG
>JAHIVM010000231.1 GCA_018816665.1 Candidatus Zixiibacteriota bacterium | reverse complement strand
TGATGGCTCGGTGTCTGCCACAAAGTCTGGGTACGTTGTCAATGCCGATTGAAACGCGGCTGCATTCCACCACAACGGCCTTCTACTTCCCGGTTAACAACTCAGGAAACGGGTCAAATGCGCTGTATTCGTTTACCGGTGTGAATCTGCCCGGCGGGCCGACGGTGAACCTGGGGTACAATACCGTGGGAACAACCACTCTTCTCATGGGCGCAGATCGCGCCACCACCACCGGGCCGCCTCACTCGGGAATACAGACCATGTTTGAACTGGAGTATGCGCGGACAATATCGGGACCAGGGTATGGCGCTGTCACCACCGGGATGATCGATGTAGACTGGGATCGACGGTTTGTAGTTGAGAAAGAGAGCGCCCCGAACGTCTGGCCGCGCGACCTTTACCGACCGGTCGTCCTGTATCGCTGGCTGTATGACTACCCTGAAGGGGATCTAAACTGCGACTGCATAGTGGACGTGAGTGACCTGACTGACATCATAAGTTTTCTTTTCATCAGTTTTGTGACGCCCCTCCCCTGCCCCTGCATGCCCTTCTAGCCAAAACAAAAGGCCCACCGGATGATGTATCCGGCGGGCCTCACATCCTGGGCAACGCGAGTTTAGACCGCGTCCATTGTTTTCAGAAGATCTCGCGCAATCACGAGCCGTTGAATCTCCGAAGTGCCTTCACCGATCTCACACAGTTTGACATCGCGCCAGATTCGCTCCACCGGGTACGGACCGGTGTAGTAACCGATCGACCCCAGCACGGTCATGGCCCTGGTGGCCGTGCGCGTGGCAACCTCTGAGGCATACAGCTTGCACATGGCCGACTCCCGGCTGAACGGGCGTTTGGCATCCTTCAGCATGGCCGCCTCATACACCAGCAAACGGGCGGCCTTCATTTCGGTGGCCATATCCGCCAGCAGATGCTGGATACCTTGATTGTAGGAGATCGGTTTCCCGAACTGCACCCGATCCGAGGCATATTTGAGCGCGCAGTCGAGCGCTCCCTGTCCCAGGCCGAGCGCCATGGCACCGATGGAAATACGTCCGCCGTCCAGCGTGATCAGCATCTGTTTGAAACCGTGACCGATTTCTCCCAGCTGATTCTCAAAAGGTACCTTGAGATCGTCGAAATGCAGGAACGCCGTATCCGAACCCCGCAGCCCGAGTTTGTTCTCCTTCTTACCGACCGCATACCCTTCCCAGTCCTTCTCGAGGATGAAACTGGTGATGGCTTTGTCGTTCGGATCGTCGGAGGCTCGCGCCGTCGCAATGGTCGCAAAGGCCTTGGTGGCCGACGTGATCCAGCATTTGCTGCCGTTCACCACCCAGCAACTTTCGGTTTTGCGGGCCATCGTACGGGTACCGCCGGCATCGGAACCGGCGTCCGGCTCGGTCAACCCGAAAGCCATCAGTTCGCCTTTGGCGGCCCGAGGCAGGTACTTCTGCCGCTGCTCCTCGGTGCCGAAGGCCAGCACCGGGAAGGTACCCAGGGAGTTGTGGGCGGCCAGCGTAATGCCGGTCGACCCGCATACCCGGGAGGCCTCTTCCACCGCGATAATATAGCTCAAGGTATCAACCGGCATGCCGCCGTATTTCTCGGGGATGAGACAGCTCAGCAGCCCCATCTCCGTCAACGGTTGCATATGCTCGTCGAGAAAGCGCTGCTCGGTATCCAGGATGGCGGCGACCGGCTCGATCTTCTCGAGCATGAACGCCCGCATCTTCTCGCGATATTCTTCGTGTTTACTATCGATCACGGGCTATTCCTTCAGCAAATCGCGTGAGATTACCATCAGCTGTGCCTGCGTGGTACCTTCGTACAGCTCGGTCACCCGGGCATCGCGGAAATACCGTTCTACCGGATATTCCTTGATATAGCCGTAGCCGCCGTGGATCTGGACAGCTTCGTTGGCTACATAGTTCGCCGCCTGAGAGCAGAAAAGTTTGGCCATGGACGATTCCCGGTGGCACCGTTCCCCGGCGTCTTTAATCTGGGCGGCCCGATAGGCCAGCAGGCGACCGGCATCAATTCGAGTTGCCATTTCGGCGAGCTTGAACTGAATCGCCTGGAAGTTGGCGATCGGCTGATCGAACTGCTTGCGCTCTTTGGAATACTTGAGCGCCTCGTTGAGTGCCGCCTGCGCGATTCCAATAGCCTGGAAGGAAACGCCGATTCGGCCCGAATTCAGAATCACCACAGCTTCCTTGAAGCCGTCCTTGACCTTTCCCACAAGATTCTCTTTGGGGACTTTGACATCCTGAAGATTGATCTCGCGGGTGTCGGACGCCTTGATACCACACTTGGCCTCGGCCTTGCCGATTGTCAGGCCTTCAGACTCCCGGTCAACCACAAAGCAGGAGATGCCCTTGCGACCTTCCTCGGGATGGGTCTTGGCAAACACAATAAACACGCCGGCGAACGCCGCATTGGTAACAAAGGTTTTGGTGCCGTTGAGCACAAAATGGTCGTCTTTTTCGACTGCCGTGGTAGCCAGGGCGGCAACATCCGTTCCGGCATTAGGTTCGGTTATGCAATAAGCACCGATCTTCTCGCCGGCAGCCATCGCCGGCAGATACTTCTGCTTGAGCTCCTCAGAGCCGAACAGCTTGAGGATTTCGCAGGTGAGAGAGTTGTGAACCGACAGCATGATACCAAAACCGGCGCAGGCCGCGCAGATTTCTTCCAGCACACCCATGAACGTGGTGGCACTCATGCCCAGGCCGCCGTATTCCTCCGGCACGGTGAAGCCGAAATATCCCAGCTCCGCACACTCGTCGATAAGATCCTGGGGGGTCTCCCCTTTCTCATCCATTTCCATCGCCCGCGGATAAATACGTTTCTCCGCCAGCTCACGAGCCATTTGCTTAAGCTCAAGATCGTCTTCAGACAGATTGAAGTCCATCGACAACTCCTTATCGGTCATACGTGTAGAAACCGCGACCGGTCTTGCGGCCGAGGTAGCCGGCCTGAACCATCTTCTTCAGCAGCGGACACGGACGGTATTTCGGATCACCGAGCCCATCGTGCATCACCTCGAGGATAGCCAGACACACATCAAGGCCGATAAAGTCCGCCAGGAAGAGCGGGCCCATGGGATGTCCCATACCCAGCTTCATGACTTCATCTATGGCCTCTACGGTACCCACACCTTCCATGTTGGCATAGACGGCTTCGTTGATCATCGGCATCAGAATACGGTTGGCAATGAAGCCGGGGTAATCATTGACTTCCACCGGGGTCTTGCCCAGCTTCTCGCCCAGACTTTTGATGAGGTTGAAGGTCTCGTCGGACGTCGCTATCCCGCGAATCAGCTCAACCAGCTTCATCATGGGAACCGGATTCATGAAATGCATTCCGACAAACTTGTCGGGGTGCTTGGTGGCCGCTGCCAACTGTGTGATGGGCAGCGACGACGTATTCGAGGCCAGCACGACATCGTCGCCCACTACCTCAACCAGCTTTTTAAAGATTTCCAGCTTGATAGCGAGGTTTTCGGTGACCGCTTCGATAACCAGCTGTGAGTCGGCGGCAACCGCCAGATCCGTACTGGTGGAGATTCGGCCGAGGATGGCGTTTTTGTCATCCTCGGTGATTTTCTCTTTTTTAACGAAGCGATCGAGCGACTTGCCGATTCCGGCAACAGCGCGATCCAGGAAATCCTGCTTAATGTCAACCAGGTTGACCTTGAAATTATGGGCGGCAAAAACCTGGGCGATACCGTTGCCCATGGTGCCACATCCGACTACCGTGACCTTCTTTATGTCATCCAAAATCATTGTTGTATTCCTGTTTCCCTTGCAGAGTTATACGAGTTCAATAGCCAGGGCCACGGCATTGCCGCCACCCAGACATAACGTCGCCATACCGGTCTTCAGACCGCGGTCCTTCAACGCATATATCAAAGTTGTGAGAATGCGGGTTCCCGAAGCACCAATGGGATGTCCCAGTGCCACGGCGCCGCCGTTCACGTTGACCCGGTCCCAATCCCAGCCAAGTCCCTTGCCATCGGCCAGAGCCTGCACGGAAAACGCCTCGTTGGCCTCGATCAGATCCCAGTGGTTGATCTCGACATTCATCTTCTTCATCAGATTCTGAACGGCATAGATCGGCGAGTAAAACAGCTCAATCGGCTCGGTCCCGGCCACGGCATAGTCGACTATGCGGGCCAGCGGCTTAAGCCCTTTCGCGTTCATGTACTTCTCGGACACAACCACACAGGCAGAACTACCGTCGTTAAGTCCCGGGGCGTTGCCGGCGGTTACCGAGCCGTCCTTTTTGAAGGCGGGACGGAGACGGGCCAGGCCTTCCACGGAGACGTTCGGGCGCGGGTTTTCATCGGTCTTGAAGATGATCGGATCGCCCTTGCGCTGCGGGATTTCAATCGGGAACATCTCTGCGTCGAACTTGCCGGCGGCGGCAGCAGCCACAGCCTTGCGGTGGGAGTTGAAGGCGAACTCGTCCTGCTCCTCGCGCGAGATCTTCTCTTTGTCGGCGATATACTCGGCGGCAATACCCATGTGGCAGTCATTGAAGCTATCCCAGAGACCGTCGGAAATCATAATATCATCGAGCTTCCCGTGGCCGAATTTCAGGCCGGCTTTGGCGCCTCGAATTACATACGGCGTCAGCGACATGGATTCCATGCCACCGGCGATAATGACATCCTGGTCGCCGGCGCGAACGGACTGAGCCGCGAGCATCACGGACTTGAGACCGGAACCGCAGACCTTGTTGATGGTCATGCAGCCTACTTTCGCCGGAATACCGCCCTTGATTGCGGCCTGGCGGGCGGGAGCCTGTCCGCAACCACCCTGAACAACATGTCCCATAATGACTTCGTCAACATCATTGACATCGAGTTGAGCCCGGGAAACAGCTTCTTTGATAGCCAGTGCTCCGAGCTCGACGGCGGGAATCTTGCCGATTCCGCCATGCAGCACACCGATACCTGAACGGCAGGCTGACACAATATATGCTTGACCACGTTCCGCCATGAACTATGCCTCCAGTCTGAAGAATTTCTTATGCTTTTGCTATTAGGTTTATATAACTAATGGCCCGGGCTAAATCAAGTGAATGCGTTCACAAATCGTTGTGGTTGGGCGGCTTGCCTTGAAGTTGCGCCCGCTTTGGGCGGCAAGCGACTGTTCGACGTTATCACCTTGTCAGACAACATGATACAAGGTCACAAAAATACACTACTTCAGTAACCTTTTGCCCCCGTTGTCCCCCTCGCCAGTACCCAGCGAGGTCAAAGTCCGGGTAATCCCGTGAAATTCCGGGGTGACCGAACCGGGGTGAAACAACCGTGAAAGAGGGTCTTTTTTGCCCGGTCACAGAGGCCGGGACGGTGTCGTTTTCCGGGCGCCTGCCTAAAGTCATTTCGGTGCAAGGTCGACATAATACACTATTCAGCCCCAAAACCATTGC
>JAHIVM010000230.1 GCA_018816665.1 Candidatus Zixiibacteriota bacterium | reverse complement strand
CGGTTCGGGGAGCGAATCCCGGAGACGCGGGTCACCGCGACGGTGACCATCCCATCGTTCCCCGGGCGGTGGTCCACCGGGGCGGTTGTGATCGAAGAAACCCGGGCCACCCGGACCGTCGCCCATCCCGGGCGGACGCGGGAACATCCGTTTGATCCGTTGCGATCCTTCCTTGAAAGCCTCAAGCTGTTCCTCGGTCAGGACGCGGGAGAGATCGGCGTACAGTGAGTCGGTCATGGCAATCAGGGCACCTCGATGCTGCGCCATCGACTCCTGTACCAGAGCAGCATGCGTTTCCAGAATGGCTCGGACGGTATCTCGCTGAGTCTCGGTGGGATCAATCTGACGTTCCATGACGTGAATGAGACGATCCGTGAACGGCTTTTTGCCAAAGGAGTCCATAAACCGGGCCATCATGATGCCGCTGCCGACCACGCCGACAACTATGCCCAGCAAAAAAGTCCCGACCACCAAAGCCACTATTTTGGTTTTTGTTGTCATGAGAATTGCTCCAGAACCGGTTCAAAGGGTGACTCAAGGACGCTTTCTATGGTCTCCGTGGGAGCGCCGATGGCGGCGGCAAGTGATAGCTCATCGCTGGTGGACAGGTTATACGCCACCAGCGCCACCAGTGCGACTGCGCCGGTGATCGCTACCCGCCGGACGACCAGTTGCAGCCACTCGAATATCTGTTCAAGACCCGGGTTCGTCTCGGTGTCCCCTTTGAGTCTATGCATCACCCGCTCGGCAAAAAACGGCCGGAACCCCTCGGCTCCGTCGGCGAGTGACTTGCGCATCCGTGCAACGCGGTCGCGCTCGGAGCGCAATTCCCCATCCCGCGCCAGGGCATCATCGAGTTGCCGACGTTCATCCGGCGTCAGGTCGCCGTCGAACGAACGATACAGCAATTCTCTTAAGTCGTCTCGCATGATTCGTCTCCATAAAACGGTTTGAGAATGTCTCTCAACTTCATTTGCGCCCGCGCCAGCCGCGAGAGCACTGTTCCCAGCGGCACTCTCAGAATTTGAGCGGTCTCCTCTGTAGAATATCCATCCAGCAATCGTAACACAAGTACCGCTCGAAACTCCGGTTGCAGTTTCCGTAGGCCCCAGCGCACCAGTTCCCGGTCTTCGTACGGCAAAGCGCCGTTTTTCGTATCCGGGACATCAGGCAAATCGTCGGTCGCTGAACGGGAAAACAGCGAAAAACGCCGTTTCCGTCGCTTCAACTCGTTCAACGAAAGGTTGATGGCTATGCGTGTCAGATACGTGGCGAGGCTGCTGTCACCCCGATAGGAGTCCAGAGCCTTGTAGAATCGGATGAACGTCTCCTGGCCGACATCGTCGGCTTCGGAGCAGTTGCCCAGCATTCCAATAACGGTCGCGGCCACGCGTGCCTCATATTTTCTGACCAGTTCCGCAAAGGCCTTCTGGTCGCCCGATCGGGCGGCATCCACCAGTTGCTCGTCGGTACTGATAGCGTTACCTTTCGTCTTCGTATTTTTGACAACCCGAAGGTCCAAACCATTCCACCTTTGTTAGCGGAAACAATCGGCTGAAGCAACTACTACCTGAACGTCAGCATATGTCCATACAGCAGAGGCTGCTCCGGCTTTCGCCGGGCAGCCACTGCCTCTTCTGGAGGGAGGGGGAGAAAGTGTGTGTGGTTGCCTGAAAATCTGTTCACCCGCTTCTATCTCTGTCGGCCTCCGCGCCCGCCTTCCCGGCCGGGCCCCCGCTGCCGCCGTGTTTCCTGGCGATAGGCCCGGTACTTCTCCATCTGCTCCGGTGTCAGAATGGCCGCAATTTCCTGATCCATCTTGTTCTGGATCGAGCGCATCGCCTCCATGTTCCCCCTCATTTCATCCCGGCTCGGTCGACTGTCGGGATCAGGTCGGGCGGTGTCAAGTTGAGCGCCGTACCGTGACAACACATCGTGCAGTTGTGCTTCCTGGTCTTCGTCAAGACTGAGCCGGCTTTTGAGCGTCTCCAGTTGCTCGGCCATACGCTCGGTCAGGGGACCGTCGCCCGGCGGCGTTCCCTGCGGCTGAGCGTCGCGAAGCTCCAGATATCGGGTCATCTGGTCCTCAGTCAGGACTTCGGCCAGTTGCTTTTCGACCATTTCGCGACGGGTCTTTTCAGCCGAGGCCATCGCGGCGGCATCCCCGGCGTAGCGGCTGTTGTCAATCTCCGCCAGTTGGTCGGCACCTTTCAGAATGTCAGTTACGCTGATCGCCTGCTCATCGGTCAGTTCCAGATGCCTCGTCAGCATGGCGATCCTGGCGTCCGCGGCTTTCCCCGCGGCAGCTTCCCCGGGAGCGATCAACACCGCCGCGCAGATTCCAATCAGGAGGACCAGTGTGCTGACAATATGGTGGTGGATTGTTGGCATGTACCAGGCGTCCTTTCCTACTCTTCGTTCTTTCCCTTTTGACACTCATGCGTCTCAGCCTATTCCCGGCTGATCTCAATTTGGCCTACCTATGACCCAAAAAACGGCAGGCGCGGAAGCCTTCGCTGTGCAACAAAGGAACTATCCACGCCTGCCTTCGGTGCGGGTAGGGGTCATTCATAGTGCAGAGCGTCGATAGGATTCAACGCGGCTGCTTTACGAGCCGGATAGAACCCGAAAAACACGCCGACCAGGCCGGCAAAGGCAAAGGCAACCAGAACCACTTCCGGGCTGATGACGGTACGAATGTCAGCCAGGGTTTCCAGGGCGTAGGCCAGCCCGAAGGCGGAGGCTATGCCGAGTAGCCCGCCCACTGACGACAGCACCACGGCTTCCAGCAGAAACTGCGTCAGGACATCGCCGCCCCGGGCGCCGATAGCCATACGGATACCTATCTCGCGAGTCCGTTCCGTAACCGACACGAGCATGATATTCATGATCCCGATGCCGCCGACCAGCAGCGAGACGCTGGCGATCGAAGCCAGCAGCATGGTCATCACCTGCGATGTCTCAGCGGCAGCCTCGGTTATCTCAGCCTGGTTCATGATCCGGAAGTCGTCGTCACTGCCCTCGTCGATCCGATGAGCGTCACGCAGGAGTGTCTGCAACTCCTCCTGGGCGGCATCGATTTGCTCGGTGGACACGGAACTGGCAAGGATTCGATTGATGTACTGGCCGCCTTTCAGTCGGTAGAGTACCGTGGTCGCCGGCGCCAGAATGATGTCGTCCTGATTCTGCCCCATGGCGGTCTGGCCCTTGGACTTCAGGACACCCACCACCTTGAAGGGGGTGTTGCGAATCCTGATCGTTTCGCCGATGGGATCCAGCCCCGGAAACAGACTATCCG
>JAHIVM010000229.1 GCA_018816665.1 Candidatus Zixiibacteriota bacterium | reverse complement strand
GTCAGAGCGGAAGTCGCGCCCAGGATTATCGTCAGCTCGCGCATCGGTATTTTGGGCAGGAAGTCACCCATGGGGGATCCTTCCAGAACCGGAATCATGAGAATCGACAGGGCGATTCCCAGCGCCCCGCCAAGGGCGGCAATGGCTACGGACTCTCCAAACACCAGGCCGATCAGGTGGAACGGACGGAACCCCAGCGTTTTGAGCAGAGCATATTCATTGACACGCTCCCGTGCGGACATGGCCATAGTGTTGGCCATAACGAGCATGATCACACCGATCACGAGGAAAGATATTATCTTGAGTCCCAGGATAATCTGACCCGACATGGCTACAAAACTCAGCACGAAGGCTTCCTCGGTTTCAGTTTTTGTCTCGGCCAGAGAGTTTTTGAACAACGCGTCCACTTCTTCGGATATTTGAGCCGCCTGCGAGGGGTCAGCTATCTGGAGCACAAACGAACCGACATTACCGTCGCGTCCCGGCATTTCAACCTTCATTCGTTCATCAAGGTAGTCGAAGCGGAAAAACCAGGATGATTCGTCGGTAGTCTCCTTCCGGCCGGTGTATATGCCCCGAATCACAAACTCCCAGTCACCGGGATAAATATCGCCCATGATGGTGATGCGATCGCCCAGTTGCCAGCCGAACCGGTCGGCCAGGCGACGGCCCACGATCACGGCATCCCGTTCCTTGACGAAGGCGTCCCACTGCTCGGGGGAGATGACAAACTCCGGGTACATGGCGAAGTACGTCAGATGATCCACCGCGAACTTGGGAAAGAAGTTTTTGGGATCGACATAGTGACCACCGAACCAGTTGGACCAGGAAACACCGGTGACACCCGGTACGGACGCCAGTTTTTCGCGGTAAGCGAGCGGCAGGTCAAAAATCAGCGACACGGCGTTACGGGTAATCAACCGATCGGGCGCCGCCTCTTCGGACTGCAGATACCAGGCATCAACCGTACTGCGGATCACGCAGAAAGCCGTCACGGCGATCGCCACGCCAAGGATGGTCAGCAGCGTACGCAACGAGTGGCGCAGGGCATTCCTGGATATGAGCTTAAGAATCTTCACCGTTGACCAGCTCTCCCTTGTCGAGGTGCTGAATGACATGTGCCTTATCGGCCGCACGGGGATCGTGAGTGACCATGATGATCGTTTTGCCGAATTCAGTATTCAAACGACTCAGCAAGTCCATAATATCCGCCGCGGACTGCTTGTCCAGGTCACCGGTAGGCTCATCGGCGAGAATGATATCGGGATCGGTCACCAGCGCCCGGGCGATGGCCACCCGCTGCTCCTGTCCGCCGGAAAGCTGGTTGGGGTAATGATCCATCCGGTCCGCCAGTCCAACTATGGTCAGGGCGGTTTCAACCTGCTTCCGACGTTCCCCACGGTTGAGCCGGGTCAGCAACAGCGGCAGTTCGACATTTTCAAAAGCCGTGAGAACCGGCATGAGGTTGTAGAACTGAAACACGAACCCGATATGAGCACTACGCCAGCGGGCAAGCTGCGCCTCGGACATGCCGGAAATCTCCGCGTCTCCAATGACGACCCGTCCGGACGACGGTCGATCGATGCCGGCCAGCAGATTCAGCAGGGTTGTTTTGCCCGATCCCGAAGGCCCCATCAGGGCGTGGAAGGCGCCGGTAGGGATGGTCAGGCTGATATTGTGCAGGACCGGAATCTCCAGGCTGTCCCGCCAGTAGGATTTATCAACGTTTTCGATATTGACCATGGTCTGTGTCATGCGCGACTCACTGCTCAAGGGATGATTTCTACTTTCTGGCCCGACTGCATCTTGCCGGGAGGGGAGAGGACAATCCGATCGCCGGCCCGGAGACCGTCCAGGATTTCAACTTTCTTGTCCAGGTCACGTCCAAGGGTAACGGATATCTGTCCGACCGTGTCACCATCGACACGAAACACAAACGATGCTCCCTCGCGGCCGGTGACGGCGTCTTTGTCCAGCACCAGTGCGGTGGGCTCGCGTTCCGAAGTCGATTGCTCAACGAGCAGGAAGTTCACGCGTGCGGACATTTCGGGCAACACCCGGCTGTCGCAGGAATCAAACGCGATTTTGGTGAGTACCGTTGCCCGCGAACGATCCGCGGTCGGGACGATCTTCTTGACATACCCGGGATACCGTACCTGCGGATAGGCATCCAGGACGATTTC
This sequence comes from Candidatus Zixiibacteriota bacterium, assembly GCA_018816665.1. Lineage (GTDB taxonomy): Bacteria > Zixibacteria > MSB-5A5 > GN15 > FEB-12 > JAHIVM01. The sequence goes on along the minus strand of JAHIVM010000229.1, from coordinate 4,663 downwards.
GCATCGCTGGCCTACCGCAACTTTGTAGATGTTTGACTCGGAGACATCGGCCTCAACCTCAAGCGAATTCATGTCGGCCAGCGTAACGACCGAGCCTTTTGATGACGACGACGATGCAAACGGCGCTACCACTTCGCCGATGTCCGCGTTTTTCGTGAGTACCGTTCCGTCGAACGGAGCCCGGATGTACGTATTCTCAACATTGACCTCGGCGACGCGCACCGACGCTGCCGCGGCCCGGACCTGCGCCTGGGCGTTGCGGTACCGTGTCTCAGCAGCCTCCACTTCGACATCGGTGACAGCGCCGCTGGCGAATAACTCAGTCTGGCGACGGTACTGCCGGCCGGCATCCAGAGTGTCAACCTCGGCCTGCTCCTGTTGCGCCCGGGCCAACTCAAGGCCGGCTTTGATGTCATCGTTGTCAATCTGCGCAATCACCTGCCCGGCCTTGACCCGGTCACCCTCTTCGAAACCCAGGAATACAAGGCGCCCGGTTCCTTTGGAAGCAACCTCAGCTTTTCGCTGTGCCACCACGTACCCCGTGGCGACCAGAGCGGCATTGGCCTCCGAACCGCCGATCATCTCAACCCGGGTAACGCGGACGGCGGCGCTCGACGCAACCGAATCTTTGAGATAGAAATAGCCGAAGGCGACAGCCGTGAGTATCACCACCCAGAGCAGCCACAGCCATTTGCGACTGCGGGGGCGGTCGTTGTATTTTTTGTCGCGATCTATCTTCAGGGAAGCGAGATCCGGCTTACTATTGCTATCGTTCATACCCTGTGCCAATAACGAGTCGCACTGTGATACATATTGTCTATGTTATGGACTGTAGTCAGGCAGTTGCCAGAACGATTCATACTCTACAATCCGGCCGGCCGACGGGCAAGTTAAATTACGGTTAGCTCACAGAATGTGATACTGCCGACCTACGACATATCGGCCGGGTTGTCGCCGCGGCCGCCGCCCTTCCGGCTACCAGATGCCCAACTGGTCTTTGGCCAGATCCGAGGCCATTTCGGCCGGGTCCCAGACCGGCTCCCACACGAGCACGACCTCGACCTTAGTCACTCCCTCAACATCCTCGGCGGCCCGATGAGTCATGCTGAGCAGCATTTCACCGTAGGGGCAGGCCGGGGTGGTCAGGGTCATCTTCACCGTGACTTCGCCTTCGTCGCTGGCAATAACATCGTACACCAGACCCAGATCAACAATACCGATCCGGATCTCGGGATCCTGGATCGGTTTCAGGGCCTCCATGACGGCGTTTTTGAGAGCTTCCTTATCAACTGCAGCCATCGTGATCAGTCCTCTTTTTCCGTGGAGACGGATGGTTTGGCACCCTTCGGGTCATCGGCGTAGTGCTTCAAGCCCTCGATCAATGTAACCCAGGCAAGAAGAGCACATTTGATACGCACGGGAAACTGGCGCACGCCCTTGAGAGCGTCGAGATCGCCGAGATCATCCGGAATCTCTACCTCGTCGCCTTTGAGCATGGCTTTGACCACTTCGGCGATGCGCTGAACCTCGACGAATGTCTTGCCCTTAACGGTTTCGGCCAGCATCGAGCCGGACGCCACGGAGATGGCGCAGCCTTTGCAGTTGACGTGAATGTCCTTAAGGATGTCATCCTCAACCTGGATATTCACTTCGATGTCATCGCCACACGACGGGTTATGACCGTCGGAGTGGATGTCCGCCATCGGCAGCGGTTTGCTCCCTCGGGGAGCCCGGTAATGATCGAGAATGATGTCTCGATACATGTCATCCAGTGAAGAGCTCATAAGCAGAAGTACTTCCTCATATCTTTTAACGCCTCGACGAGCGTATCGACTTCGGACCGATCGTTATACACATAGAATGAAGCCCGGGCGGTGGCCACTTTCCCCAGAACGCGCATGAGCGGCTGGGCACAGTGGTGACCGGCCCGGATGGCGATACCGTGCGAATCCAGAAACGTGCTGATATCGTGCGGGTGAATGTCCGGGTCGGTGAACGAAACGGCGGCGCCCCGCTGCTCGGTTTCCCGGGGTCCCTGGATTTCGAGTCCCGGCAGTTCGCTCAGGCGCTCAATGGCATAGGCCGTGAGGTCCCGTTCGTACCGATGGATGTTCTCCATCCCCAGATCCTCGAGATAATGCAGAGCGGCGTCAAACGCCACAACATCGGCGATGTTGGGTGTGCCCGCCTCAAACTTGTGCGGCAGTTCCGCCCAGGTGACTTTGTCGAAACGCACTTCCTGGATCATCTCGCCGCCGAAGTTGAACGGCGGCATTGCCTCAAGCAGGTGGCGCTTGCCGTACAGCACCCCCACGCCGGTGGGGCCCAGCATCTTGTGCGAGGAAAACGCATAGAAATCCACGCCCAGGTCTTTGACATCAATCGGCATGGCCGGGGCGGCCTGGGCGCCGTCGGAGACAACAATGGCGCCATGCTTTTTGGCTTTTGCGGCGATTTCGGCAATCGGGTTGATGGTGCCCAGAACATTGGACATGTGTACGACCGTCACCAGTTTCGTGCGGGAGTTGATGATCGTGTCGATGTCACTCAGATCCAGGTGGCCGCAGACGGTGATAGGAATCCGTCTGATAATCGCACCTTTGCGTTGCGCCAGCTGATACCAGGGAACGAAATTGGCGTGGTGTTCCATTTCCGTCACCACGATTTCATCGCCCTCGCCGATATTCTGCTCGCCCCAGGTGTAGGCCAGGAGGTTGATTGCCTCGGTGGTACCCCGAGTCAGGACGATCTCTTCCGGTTCATCGGCGTTAATGAATTTCGCGATATGTGTCCGGGTATGCTCGTATGCTCCGGTTGCCCGTTCGGCCAGCGTGTGCAGGCCGCGGTGGATATTGGCATTGTCCCGTCGATAGTACTCCAGCAGGGCATTGATTACCGAGCGCGGCTTCTGCGATGAGGCGGCGCTGTCCAGGTACACCAGCGGGTGACCGTTCACCCGCTCGTTCAGAATCGGGAAATCAGCCCTTATTGTCTCCACGTCCAGTTCGCGGTGAACCGGGGGAGTGGCGGTTGTTTTTTTGTCGGCATTTGTATGCATAAGGCGGCACTCCGCTACAATCTGCTTGGCGTCCTAGTCTTCAAGGCGGACCAGGATGTCGTTACCTTCCACTTTCACTTCCAGCGTCTCAATCGGCACCAGGGCCGGGGGGGCGGTCACCGCGCCGGACTTGAGGTCAAAACGGGCGCCGTGACGCGTACACATTATCTCGTTGCCGCGAAGCCGGCCGTCGCGGATCGGCGCCGAGTCGTGACTGCACTCGTCCGCCACCGCAAAAAAACCTTCGTCATTGTGAGCGATCACGAAACGATTGTACCCGATTTCAAACCCCTTGATCTTGCCGACCGGGATGTCATCAGTGTTGGCGACTTTCACAAACTCGGACATGGTTACATATCCTCCAGGCGATGACCGACGAACTCGGTGATTCGTTCGCGCAGATCGGCCGGGACAAGCTTCAGGGTTGAGGCAATGTATCCGGAGATGATCATCCGCACCGCTTCCGCTTTCGGGATTCCTCGGCTGCTCAGATAAAACAGCATGGTGGGATCGATCGGCCCGACGGTGGCACCATGAGAACAACTGACATCCTCGTTGAGAATTTCCAGTTCCGGAATTGTCTCGGCCCGGGCGCCTTCGCTCAGAAGAAGATTGCGGTTTTCCTGGTACGCCTCGCATGTCTGGGCGTCATTCTCGATTCGAATCAATCCCGTATAGGCCGATATCGCCTTTTTGCTCAGCACCACCTTAAAATCGATATTCGAGCGGGTCTGGCCGGACGTATGATGGTGCAGGGTGTGATTGTCGAAATGCTGACGGTCGGTGCCGAACAGGAGTCCGTACATATTGCTCTCTGCGCCTGCACCGTCCAGAATAACTCCGAAGTTTTGCTTGGACAGCGAACCGCCAAAAGCCAGCGGGATGGTCAGCATGGTGGCGCCGCGCTCGATGCGCGCGCGATGCGTCTGGTACGAATGCATTCCGGCTGCCTGACGCTGCAGCGAGACATAGCGCGTGCGGCTGTCGGCCAGGCCGACAATCTCTACCGCGCCGTTAGAATAGGAATGACCCTCGTTAATGTCGGTCGAACCGCCGCCGTATTCATCGATAAGAGTCAACTCCGCGTTCCGGCCGACCACCACCAGCAGGCGGGGATATTGTGCGGAACCGGCCTTGCCCGCCTGACGCAGGAGATGCAGGGGTTTTTCCACCACCACGTTGTCGGGGACATACACAAAGATGCCGTCGTTCCACAACGCACCGTTGAGCGCCTCAAACTTGCCGGTGGTGTTGTTTACCAGCGAGTACAGGTGGGTTTCAATCAACTCGAAGTGATCGTCGACCGCCTGTGACAACGGCATGACCACCATTCCCTGGCGGGCGAGCGTGTCGCAGCCGTAGATACTGATATCACGACCGGCGAATGATGTCACCAGACCGCACAGGGTGCCGTCGTCCACGTGGCGACGTTCGATTACCTCGACCTGTGAGAAGCTGTTTCCCACTTCCACGCTTTCCGCCGTCCGTTCAAACATGAACCTGGTGGGGTCAGTATACCGCCAGAGGTGCAGACCACGCGGCGGCAACGGCGTCTGGTTGAAAGCGTCGCGCGATAGGCGCCGTTTTCCCCGGAGCCACTTGGGC
>JAHIVM010000228.1 GCA_018816665.1 Candidatus Zixiibacteriota bacterium | reverse complement strand
CTCGGTTCCGATCATTGCCCGGCGGTGCATGTTCTCTGTAACGACTTCAGGGTGCGCGTGTTTGACACCTCGCTCACCCTTCTGGCTCAATCGGAGCCCTGCCTGATCGAACGTATCTGGGCGAAGAGTCGTTTGCCGGGCGGCGACTCGATCCTGTTTTGCGGCGACGGCATCTACACGACGGACCTCAAGAGGATCGCGTACTATCCGGGCGGCAGTCAGTGCGAACCGCTGACGTTTGATGACCACGGTGGCGTGTTGACAGTTCTGTTGCAGTCCGGCCCTCGAATGATGCTGGCAAGACTGGAGGAGCGAGGGTTCCTTGACCTGGCCGTCATTTTCTACGTCAACAACAAGGCCTATTTCCTCATGATAGTCTCCGGGCTGGTGGTCGGGCTTCTGGCCATGAATTATTATCGTCGCCGTTCCCAGCGCAACCTGGTCCTGATCGCCAGTCAGAAAAAGGAGCTTGAGGAAACCCATGCCGCACTCAAAAGGGCGCAGGCGCAACTTGTGGCCCAGGCCAAGTACGAGCAGGCGCAGGATATCGCCGGCGGAGTGGCGCACGAGATCCGCAATGCCCTGTCACCGGCTCGGAACGCGCTGGGGCGTATCCTTGTCGATCTCGACGCCAGAAAAATCGATCCCGACACCCTGACCAGACTCACCGATCTGTCGGAGCGATCGGTGGCACGGGCGGTCGATCTTACCCGGCTCATTTCGGAGTACAGCCGGCTGGATACAAAAATCGAGGAGCTGCCGGTGTCCCCCGCGGCAATAATGGCGGAAGTGCTTGAGGCCTATCGCGAGGAGGCCGATGAAGCACGGGTACGCATACAGGCAGACATCCCCCCTCACGCCACGGTGCCGGGAAACAAGGACCAACTCAGTATTGTGTTTGTCAATCTGCTGCGCAATGCGCTGGAGGCGCTCGCGGGGCGGACCGATCCGCGTCTGACTATCTCCGGAGAGGACACCGGACATGATCTGCTGATTACCGTCACGGATAACGGCCCCGGTATCGCCCCCGATACCATCGATCGCGTGTTTGAGATCTTCTATTCCACGAAACCATCCACCGGTACCGGAGTAGGTCTGGCCATGACCCGACGGATTCTCGAATTGTATGGCGGCACTATTTCGGCCGCCAACGCTCCGACCGGCGGAGCGGTCTTCTGCCTGCGCCTGCCAACGATATCCTGAGCCCTGACGCTCCGGTCAATCCTACCCGGCTGTTGTGCTGATTATCCGGTGTGTTCTACCTGAACCGGTTGCCGACAACTCGGTCACCGCGTCATAACTTCCTGACTGCAAACAGGATACAGAACGTGCTCGGGCACTCACAATTCGGCACGCCAGTTGTATGGTCGGGGGGCGAACCATATGTCGGCGATACAAATGACAAAGCGACAGAGGGGGATCGCTGAGATCGCTGATCGCGATCAACGGGACGAGCCGGTGGCGAAAGTGTGCTCACGCCGCCGGCCGTCTTGTGTCCGGGAAAGGCTCGCCGCGACTGTCTGTCCCATCCGGCCCGCCTGCCTGAGGATTCTCCTCGGGGTGCATCGGGGGGGCCGACAGCGGAGAGCCCTGACCTGATCGGATTGCAGAAAGGTCGGACTGTTCACCTGCGAACACCATGAAGAGGACCTGACAGTGTCGCAAATCAGTCGTTTTGCCCCGCCGGAGTACTTCTGCCCGGCGATGACGGGCAGTCCGATCTCCCGAGCCGATTGTTACGCCGCTTGAGGTTACAGGTTGGGGGGGTCAGATTCAGACGTATCGTTACGGTCGCCAGTGTCATCCGAGCAGAAGACGGAGCAGTCGCGACTCGCGCCCCACAGGCGACGGCTGCGGAATCAGTGGATCGCGGTTCGGCGCTCGTGCCGAGCTTGCGATGAGGTCCGGCAGCAATCACCGGTTCCAGATTTCGGACCGATTCCGGTGTTCCCCCGCGACCGATTCCATACGTGTCCGAATTCGTCCATAACCGCTTATCGCAAATAAACTTGACTTCCATCCGGATTTATTTATCTTATTGCTGATGACAGGTTGGGCACACAAAACCGGTCTGTCACTTGTATGCCGGAATATCTCAGCAAAGCAGTTCTTCCCGGAACTGCCGGGTAGTCGGCTCCGATGGTCGGCGATCTG
>JAHIVM010000227.1 GCA_018816665.1 Candidatus Zixiibacteriota bacterium | reverse complement strand
GACCAGGAAGATGTTTTTGTCGTTGACCGGCAGGTTGCGCTCTTCAAGCGCTGCTTTGGCGGCGTCGAGATTTTTGGGTGCGGCCTCGAGCGGATCACCGGTGAAAACCGGCAGGTTAAGTTGTTCGGAGGCCTTTTTGACCACATCCGGGTCCGGCGGCAACGGAGTTTTGCCGAAATACCCCAACACTGCTTTGCCGTAACCGGCGTCGATTTTCTCCCAGCGGCCGTACAGGACATTGTTAAATGCCTGCAGCCAATACTGCTGCGATCCCGGCGTCACCGAGGTCCAGGCGCCACCGGCCTCCACAACGACGGGGAATTCGGCGAGGACATCGCTGTACTTTTCCAGAATGCCGGCCTTGACCATCATGTGGACATTTGGTCCGATCGCACCGCCCGGCATCGGAAAGCCCAGTACACGGGCATCGGCGGTGGTGGTGGTCGGGTTGAAGTCGTATTCGTCCATCAGCTCGTTGAGCATACTTTCGATTTTTGGCATCGCGGAGGAATCAATATCGAGAGAATAGCCGGTGCCTTTAAGCGCGTGAGCCATCGAACGGACATCGGGCTGGACGGTACCGGATGCCATGGGACGGACCGACAGATCGATACCGTCGACACCCGCCTCCACACCTGCCATGTAACATGAGACGGCCGTACTGGCGGTGTCGTGGGTGTGCTGCCAGAGCGGCATTTCCGGCGGCATGATTTTTTTGAGACCGATCGCCGTTTTGTAGATGGTCATCGGATCGGTGGTGCCGGAGGCGTCCTTGAGACAGATACTGTCAATGCGCATGCCGGAGTCGAGCAGCCGTTTGCCAATGTTGATATAGAATTCTGGTGTGTGAACTTTGTCGGACGCGAAGGGGAGGCCCATCAGGGCGATACAGACCTGATGGTGCATACCGGCATCAACGATGGGTTTACCGGTCTTGATAAGATTTTCGACATCGTTCATATAGTCGAAGTTACGATCCCACGTAGTGCCGTACTCTTTCATGAGTTTGGCCTGCAGGTTGAGACCTTCCATCGATTGCGTGGTCAGGGTAACGCCGGAGACTGAGCGGGTGAGGATCTGGAGGTCGACATCGGGGCCGACTGCCTGGCGGATAGCTTTCATATCTTCAAAGGGATCTTCGCCAAGGTAGAAGTACGGGGCCTGGTAACGGGCGCCGCCGCCGAACTCAAAATGCTTGATACCGGCTTCGGCTGCAGCTTTCATCGCGGGGAGAAAGTCGTTAAGCCGTACCTTGCCGCCAAACGAACTTTGAAGGCCGTCGCGAAACGGCGTGAACATCACCCTGATTTTTTTGGGTTTTTCCGCAACTATCATGGGATCTCCTCAACCTTGGAAACGTGGGTTCCGGGATAAACGGTCTGCATAACGGTGGCAACGGCAGCAAGAATAGCTGCGTCGGAGGCAATCTATTCTCGATCGGGAAACAGGATCAGGATCAGGCGCATCAGGAGAGCCAGCACGGCCAGCAGGACGCCCACAGCAATGAAAGCACTGATACAGATCCACAGAAGCTCAAGTGACGGCATAGGAAAAATCCTCCCGTTGACGGTACATGCAAGATACCCCTTGAGCGGGTCTTTATATGCGATTCACGTTGTGTTCTTCACATTCCTACAGATTACCCAAAATGTAGCTTTTGGCCCGCGAACGCAACCGAAAAGTGACGGGAAATGGGGGGAGATGGCGTGTGACGGGGGGCAGAGAAGGGCAGAAACGGGCACAGGCGGTGGCGGCCTCAGATTCTGGTGGTTGCCCCGCCCCTGGTGGGTTTCTCCGGAGTAGGGCAGGTCCGTCCGCGAACCTGCCGCAACTGCATTGACGGCAACGACAAGATGGGCGTGCTAGTTCATGGCCTCAACGAAATGCCCGGCCCTATCAACGATTGTCCTCAGATAACTTGCTTGAGCGGTACCAATGCTGCCTCCGCCTGACGGAATCGTTGTGAAGCCACCCCAGGTCTCGACAATCCAAACGGGGTCGGCGTTGTCTGGTTGGTCAGGCGCCGCAAAAACAACAACTATGAGGTCTGCGCACCTGACTGGACGCCCCGGAACAACATCCAGAATCTCAAACAGGCTTACTCCAGTGTCAGGTGTGGCCAACCCGTCGAAACTCTGGCCGAATCCCTGCGACAGGTATTTCTCGTAAACTCGATAGTGGGGCAGAACAACATCGCCGGTTGCCAGCTTGTCGGCGAATGACGGAAGCTCGGACGTTAGTTTCAGGAAAGTGCCGGTCGATGCGTCGAAATAGAAAATGAAATCGCGTACGAGACTCTGGTCATCGGCGGTGACAGGAGCATTCTTGAGATGCACTCTTACAACTGACCGGCCATCTAGTTCGGAGTGGAAGAAGGGGGTGGTTGTGTCAATCAACTTCACTCTCTCGATATCCACGACCAGCGAATCGATAGACAGCCTCTCAACCAGTTGCGGGTCCAGCAACCTCACCGCTTTCTGCCGGAAACTCGTAACATCCTCGGGCTCCTGCGTGTGCGTAGCGCACACGCCCAGCAGCAAGATCGTGACAATTAACGTGATGGTTTTCCGACTCATTGCCTCCCCCGAGTGTGTCTGGTTGCTATCAATATGACGAATGGCGGAGGGGTTTGTCAATTAGTGGTTGTATCTGGTGGGGGGATCTGCTCCCGTACCGTGCCGTCACGTGCCCCACGTGACGGCGGTTGAGACACCGGGCTGCTACCAGGGAAGGGGCAGACGAGGCGTCTGCCGCCCTCAAAAGCCGCGGCCACTGGTTGTCCCGGGGGATGCTGCGCCGGTGCCCCACCGCTTGCGGTGGGAAAAGAATCTACAACTCCCACTCGTCAACATCCAGAGGAACGTCGCGTTTACCCTCATACCAATTGAAACTCGACCATCGCCAATCACACGGTGACCTGACCAGCCCACGCTTAACCG
>JAHIVM010000226.1 GCA_018816665.1 Candidatus Zixiibacteriota bacterium | reverse complement strand
TGTTGCACTGGTGACGGCTATGGCCGTCTCATCGACAGTAGCCAAGGCAAGCTTTGACACGCGAACCAAGACGGAGAATGTCGCCGGATATGACCTGCGGCCTCCGGTTCAGGACAGAAATGCAGTGGCAACCGATCCCGGCTCTTTGGAGAGCCCGTACGGAAGGGATCGCGATGTGGCTGACAAGTCAACTCGCATACCGCTCGGTGCCGCGGGGCCGTCCATCGGTCCGGCGCTGTACGGTGAAGTCATTGACTATACGTATGAGGATGCGCAGTACCAACAGCCGGGCCGTCGTGTCGCCTATCGCGGCATGAACAGCAGCCAGGCGTATGTGCATTTTTCGTATGATGAACTGAACACGGATGCCAACGACGTCAGCCGTCAGTTCGGATACAATATCTACGACCCGCTGGTGGGCCAGTGGCCGCATCTCTCCGGCGGCGGCTGTGAGTTCCCCAGCGAGCAGCACCTGTTCGCCCGCTACGGCAACATCGACATCTACGGTGATGGCCGGGCTGTTATAGGTGGCTACCAGGGTGAACGAGGCGTTGCCGGTGATAACCGGGTCGCCGACCAGTTGACCATTGAGAGCTGCACATTCTTCGGTAACGGGGTGCCGGTGGCGACTTACCTGCCACTGGCTCTGGACTCTGCCGACGCGCTCAGCGTACTCCCGTCAACCGTAATTGAGATTCAGGAGTACGGGGGTCAAACGTACGTGCACTTCCTGGCGGTTGACTATCCGGCCACGCTGATGGGTGACGGCTGGGCGAAGAACGCGCTTATTTACTTCCAGCGCGTGGGGACATCATCGGCCACTGCCTGGACCAACGGTCAGGTGCTGGACACGGTGCGTTTCCCGAACACGGCCATGGCTGCCTCGCGTATCAGCGGCAAGGTCGCGGTGGTGTACAATAAAGAGAACCAGTATGCCCTCGACAATGATTACACGCTGGATAAGGATATGTACTATCGCGAGTCCGACAGTGTGGGATTCAACTGGGGACCGCGGACCTGCATTACGAACTACACTCGTGACGTGCCGAGTCACACCGCTATAGGCTTGTTCTCCGCGGTCTATCTTGATGACGACCTGAACGTCGCCTTCACGGCCTATCCGCTTCCTGCGAATCCGGTCTACGCTTCGTTTACTGCGGGCGGCGATTTCTCGGATCTGAACTATAACCTCTTCCATTGGTCGAAGGAAACCGGGCTGGTCAGCGAAGTGGCCTGGGGTAACTATGGTCATGCCGCCAATACAAAAGTCTGTGGCTGGGATGAAGATCACTATCTTTCCAGTCCGACCATCTCAGAGTGTAACGGCAACCTGTTCATTGTCTGGAAGCAGGTTCACCGGGACATCATCACGCTGGGAGGACCGGGTGCCACGGAAGCGACGGCCGTGTATGCGATTGATTCGCTCGGTGCCGCCAATGACTGCTGGTCGAATATTGATGCCACCCGGGCAATCGACGGGTTCATTGGATTTGGCGCCAACGCCGAGTTGTACATGAGTGTCATGATCAACAAGGCCGACGGTTTGTGGGATGACGCTCGCAACCTGACTCAGACGTACACTCCGGCCTGTTCAACAGCCGGTTTTGGCGGCATCTGTGGCAATGAGCAGACGCCCAGTGTGGCGCGCCATGGGTATGACGAATCCGGTTTGTCGTTGACCTGGCCCCCCGACGCCACGCTTGATATGACTCCCGACGGCGATCCGCCGTATGCGGGCACACATTACCTGCATATGCAGTATCTCGACGATGAGATGCCGGGTATCTGGTGGAATCGTCCGGATGACACGGTGCCGTCATCGGCTCTCTATATCGCCAACTACAATGCCATGCGCTGGATTCGTCTGGCCTGCGTCGATCCGGTTACCAATCCGCTCATCGCGGTGACTCCGGGTCTGATCCAGTACCCGACCTGGGTTCCCAACGGCGAGCAACTGGTGGTGGAGACTTGGGTGAAGAACCCGGGAACCGAGGCGTTATTGGTGAGCGAGATTGGTATTGTGGAGAATCCCGGTGCCAGTGTGAGCGGCTGGCTGAATACATCGGCCGGAGCACTGGCTTCAATTCCGTATCGCGACTCAGCCGCCTTCAACATCATCCTCAACGATGCCGGTATTATTGACAACCCCGGAAGCTCCGAAATCGTCACCGGACACATCTACCTGTTGTCCGACGCGTTCAACAACGACTCGGTTGTGGTCCCGATTGAGATTCTCATCGCCGATACCCTTGTCGGCATGGCCTGGGATACGGTCACGACCACCGAGCCGTGGGGCGGGGCCAAGGCCTATCCGTTCACCGGCGAGCATGTCGGTCTGGCGGTGAACAATATCGGCAGTTTCGGCGGCAACGGTCTCGGCGGCGTCAATATGGACTTCACGGTGGCCGGCGGTGACTGCGATGCCAATGCCGACGTATACCTCTATGACGGTTCACTGTTTGCCCTCCGCAACACGGGTTCTGATGTGTTCATGAGCACGTCGCTGCACAACCAGAACTTCGCCGGCGACCTGGCCTTCAAGCCGATTGACGGTGCAGCAATGGTCGGTGGCGCCGGAACGGCCTACGACTCGGCCTACACCGGCATGTTTGCCAACTGGGATACCACCCTCGTGTTTGAGCGGACGTACTACGCCCCGCGCAACAACGATGACGCTCCCAGTTTTGTCATTGCCAAAACAAAGGTGTACTCTCCGACCGGTGCGGCGGTTGACCATCTGACACTTGGTTCCGTGGTTGACTGGGATGTCCCGGCCGACGACGGTTCCGATAACACGACCGGCGTTCTCATCCCTACTGCTACCCTGTACTGTGAGGGCACGGATACGTTGAAGGACCCGGACGAGGATTGTCAGGACAACGTCAACCGGTTTGCGGCCGAAGCTTTCTTCGGCTGGTACACTGACACCGAGATCGGCGGCAATGAGTGTGCCAACAATCCGGCCTACTACGGCGTATGGGCAGACTCGTTCCACGGCTGGTGGGACGACGCTATTGATTCCGGATTTTATGATCGGGTCTGGGATAGCTGTGCCGCTAACGTCAGTTTGAACGGCAATACCGGCAACTATGATCAGGCGGTATTCACAACCTATGTGCATGACTACACGCTGGCGGCTGACGCCGAGTTGACCTTCTATACGTGCTATGTCACGCTGCAGAACGGAGAACTTCAGGACTTCCAGGCCGCAATCCAGATGGCCCGGGCGTGGTACTTCAACAATCTCCGGGCAGGTTCCTGTGCCACCAATACCGGTGCCTGCTGTGTTGCGTCGGAGTGTTTTGTGCTTCCTGCCGATGTCTGTGCTTCAGTCGGTGGTTCATACAACGGCGACGGTACGACCTGTGATCCGAACCCGTGTCTGACCTGCTGTATTGGGACGCGCGGCAGCACCCAGCTTCAGGGCGGGTGCAATGATGCTGAACAGGGCGTCGACGTGGGCGACTTGACAAACATGATCGATCACCTGTTCATCAACTTCACGCCGCTCTGCTGCATTGACGAGTCGGATATATCTCCGGCCATCACCGGCGGCGTACCCGATGGTTCGGTTGACGTGGGCGACCTGACAGCCATGATTGACCATCTGTTCATCAACTTCCCTGTGTTGCCGACCTGTCAATAGGCCACCTGACAACCGGGGACACCGTTGATGTCCCATAAACGAGCAGTCGCTCCCTTTTTGGGGGGCGGCTGCTGTCTTTTTTGGGCGAGAGACCCCATCATATCCCGTACGGGGGATTGAATTAACGTCTCCTATGCGGTATACTATCGGCATGACTGAAGTGCTCAAGTGCCGGAGGTAACCCATCGTGAAAACCTGTTTGTCCGTTGTCATGCTCACAATAGTGCTGGTCGGTCTGACGCCGTCCTGCTGGTCATGCACCAGCCTGCTGGTTACGAAGGGGGCCTCGGCCGATGGCTCCGTGATGATCACGTACACCTGCGACGGTGTTTTTCATCCGACGCTGGAGTCATCGCCCGCGGGAGACTTCCCTCCGGGGGACTCGCTTCCCATCACTGACTGGCACGATAACGTGCGCGGCTGGATCAAACAGGTTGAGCATACCTATGCTGTCGTCGGCCTGATGAACGAGCACCAACTGGCCATCTCCGAAACGACCTTCGACGGTCACAAGGAACTTCGCAACACACAGGGACTCCTGCACTACTGGGATTTGATGCAACTGGCTCTGCAGCGGTCCAGAACCGCGCGCGAGGCTATCACGGTCATGACAGACCTCGTCGCCCGGTATGGTTACGGTTCGACCGGCGAAACGTTCTCTCTGGCGGACACGGAAGAGGCTTGGATCATGGAAATGATCGGGCCCGGCGAGGGCGGCACCGGTGCGGCGTGGGTGGCCCTGCGGGTACCCGATGGTTACATATCCTGCCATGCCAACAAGGCCAGGATCGGCAGGTTTCCGCTGGATGATCCCGCCAACTGCGTCTATTCTGAGAACGTGATGTCGCTCGCGATTGAGAAGGGGTATTACGATCCCGATTCGGGCAATCCGTTCCTGTTCAATGAGGCTTACTGTCCGTCGACCCCCAAAAATCAGCGCTGGGGCGACACCAGGGTATGGAGCATCTTCCGCCGGGCTGCGCCGTCGATGAATCTGTCGCCGGATTTCCATCGGGCGGTGCCGGACGCCGAACCGTATCCACTCTGGATCAAACCGGACGCCAGGGTTTCGCTGGCCGGCGTGTTCGAACTCATGCGCGATCACTATGAAGGCACAGCTTTCGATATGACCAGAGGTGTCGATGCCGGTCCGTACGGCAGTCCGTACCGATGGCGGCCGCTGGATTTCGCGGTGGATTCGGTCGAATATGCCTGGGAACGCCAGATATCAACACAGCAGACAGGCTTTTCTTTTGTCTCGCAGTCCCGGGGTAATCTGCCCGATCCAATTGGCGGTGTATACTGGTACGGGGTTGATGATACCTATACGACCGTGTGGTGTCCGTTATACTGCAGTATCAATAGACTGCCGGAGTCATTCACGCAGGGCGACATTCGGTCGTTTTCCTGGGGGTCGGCCTGGTGGGTGTTCAACTTCGTGGCGAACTACGCCAATCTCAAGTACTCGTTCATGATCAGCGACATTCAGGCGGTTCAGGCGAACCTGGAGGGGGAGGCATTACGCCTGCAGGCGACGGTCGACCGCGCCGCGCTGGACCTTTACGAATCGGACCGTGCCGGTATGGTGAGGTATCTCACCGACTATTCCGTGTCTCATGCGGAGCGTGTGGTAGCCCGGTGGCGTCGATTGGGCGAGGAGTTGATGGTCAAGTATAACGATGGCTATGTGCGGAGCGCGGAGAAGGGAGCCGAGATGAAGGGATACCCGGATGCCTGGCTGAAGGAGATTGTGACCTCACGGCCGGATCAGTTCCTCCTGCCGGTAGCGGATACGATCAGACCGGAACCCCGATTGGTTGACTAGCGGTCCGTGCCGCGGCGAGCTTTGTTGGTGTTGCCTGCAGGCCGGCCGGCTCGGCGCTGTCAGAAACTGAAAACGCTGCCCGTGTAGCCGGTCACGCACTCCCGGGGGAAGCGCGACCGCAGGTAGGCTATTGCTTCGGCCCCGGTGCAATGCATCGGAACCAGCATCTGGATGCCAAAACCCTCCAGATGCTCAGCTGTCACTTCGAGTTGTTCCCGATCGGCCGAAATGAGATGCATGCCCCCCAGAACCGCGTAAATGTCCGACCTCTGCATGAACTCCGTCACATACGTCAGCGTGTTGATCACTCCGGCATGGGCGCAGCCCAGCAGTACTACAAGCCCCGGCTCCGCATCGATCACCAACGCCTGATCATCGACAATGGTATCCGGCCGGGTGAGTGCTTCGTCGGTAAAAAAAGGTACGTGATAATCCTCGGCCTCAAACTTCCTCGGAATCTCACCGGACACCCAGACGCCGTGGAATATTTCGGTCGGCTGGGAGGTGTGCACGGTCACCGGACGATAGCGCTCAAATACTTGCGACATCTCGGGAGCCATGCCCGACGTATACCGGGGGCGACCCTTCTCGGCGTATCGCGGCGCCAGGGCCCCGGCATGGAAATACAGGCGTGCCTTGCGAGCGTGCTTGAGCGCATAGGGCAGTCCGCCGGAGTGGTCGTAATGCCCGTGACTCAGGACGATGGCATCTGCCTCCGGCAGGGGGATGTCCAATTCCTCGACATTGTGAGCGATAGCCAGACCCTGGCCGGTATCAAACAGTATGCGGTGATCACCGGCTTCGACCCAATACGCCAAACCGTGTTCTCCCAGCAATCCGCGACCCCAAGCCGTGTTATCAACCACCGTGGTTATTCGCAAGGGCAGAGGCATGAGCAGCTCCTGTCATTCGATGTGATGTGTATCCTGTAGCATGATGCAAGACAGGGCAGTATGTCAAGTGATTTGCGCAGGAACACGGACGGTGTATCGCCCGTCCCGTTTGTTCAATAGCCGCGTTTCAGATCAACCCGGTTAGGCATGGGGACT
>JAHIVM010000225.1 GCA_018816665.1 Candidatus Zixiibacteriota bacterium | reverse complement strand
TGCTGGCCTTTGCCCGGGCGGCCGAGGAAGCGACCATTGTCCGCAAGGCCGTCGTCCAGCAGCTCGGCCAGAGTGTGATCGACACGGCCAATGTCATGTCGGGAGTAATCGGTGCCGGGGGCAAGATCCTGATTGCGGGCAACGGTGGGTCGGCTACGATGTCCTCGCATTTTGCCGCCGAGATGGTGGTCCGGCTGACGTCGGCAAGAAACCGCCAGGCCCTGCCGGCTATCGCGTTGTCATCGGACATCGGCGTGTTAACGGCCTGTGCCAACGACTACGGATTTGAAAACGTGTTCGCCCGCCAGGTGGAGGCGCTGGGTAACCGGTCCGACATGCTGATAGTTATGTCTACGTCCGGGAATTCCGAAAATCTGCTGCGAGCGGTGAAGGTGGCCAAAGAGAAAAACCTGATCTGCGGCGCCCTGCTCGGCGGTACCGGCGGGAAACTGGCCAAAATGGTCGAGCGCCCGCTTGTCATCCCGCACCCGTCGACTCAGCGAATCCAGGAAGAACACCTGTTTCTTATCCATTACCTGGTGGAACTGGTCGAAAGAGATTTGTTTGCATGACCGACTCCGCAACCCGGCGTCTGGGTTTTGTGCTCTTTATTTTTCTCGCGCTGTTTGCCTTCAGCTCGACCTTTTCCATTGCGCTGGCGCAATCCACGCTTGGCGTATCCCTGGTATTGTTTGTCATCATCGCCGTATCGTCGGGTTATAATCCGGTCCTTCCCCAAATCAAGTGGTTCTACATCGCGGCGGCGGCTTATGTGGCCTGGATGATTATTGTCTCGGCGGCGGGACCGACGCCGTCGGAGTCGCTGTCGATGATTCGCGAGGAGTGGCTTTTCCTGGCGATACCGGTCGGCATCTACGTAATGCAGGATGAACGTCGTTGCAACCAGCTCATGGTGACACTGGCGGTCGGGATGACGCTGGTGACGATGTTTGCGATCTATCAGTACATTGACATGTCGATCGCCAAGGCCGCAGTCGAACCGGGCGTGTTTGTGGGACCGGTCCGCGTGCGCGGCAATTTCTCACACGTGCTGACTTTTGGCAACTACTCGGCGGTGGCAGCGCTGCTGTTGCTGGGTTATGGATTCAAAGTTGAACGCGGACTGAGTGCCCGGTCGCGATGGATCATTCTTCTCGGCGGAGCGGCCGGTGCGGTGTCATCGGTGTTGACATTCAGTCGCGGTCCGATGCTGGCCCTGTTTGCCGTGCTGGTGCTGCTCCTGTTTTTCCTGAAAAAACGGCAGTTACTGGTGGTGGTGCCGTTGTTTGCCCTGCTGGTGGCCTACGCCGTGTTTTTCTCCGAGTCCGGGCGGTCGCGCTTTACGGCCGATGTTGAACGCGATACGGGCGACTGGAAGGGCAGCCGCCTGTATATCTGGGACCACAGTCTGACCATTATCAAGGCCAATCCCCTGATGGGCATAGCCCCCGGCAATTTCCAGAAGGAATACGCCAAACTGATACCCGAGGGGCTGCACGAGCATTTCTATTTCCGTCACGCACATTCCGATCCGATCAATTTTGCGGTCAACGCCGGCATCCCCGGTTTGCTGTTGTACCTGGGAGTATGGCTGGCGGTGATGATGTATTTGTGGCGGGGATTCAGGCGGGCCGCAGTCGGTTCGAGAGCGCGTGCCATGTGTCTGGCGGCGCTGCTGGCCTCGCTGGTGTTCTGGCTGGCCTCGCTGACCGAGTCGGCGTTTGCCGATGAGGAAGTCCGTCAGATGCTCATGTTTGTCTGGGCGTTTGGGCTTAGCGGATGGTTGCTGCGCGGCTCAGAAACAAAGTCATCCGACCGTTCATTTGAAACTGTCTGAGAGCACGTCGCGACGTATATTAGTGTCATGAGAATCCAGTCTCACCATCCGGTTGATCGCGTTCTGTTCGGGGCCTTGGGTGTGTTTCTGCTCAGCTCGACTTTCTCAATAG
Source organism: Candidatus Zixiibacteriota bacterium (assembly GCA_018816665.1). Classification (GTDB taxonomy): domain Bacteria; phylum Zixibacteria; class MSB-5A5; order GN15; family FEB-12; genus JAHIVM01. Next base: position 1,027 of record JAHIVM010000225.1, on the reverse strand, counting down.
CCCTCTCGCAGACCGCCCTGGGGGTGGTGTGCGTGTGCTTGCTAATAGTGATCGCCCGGGGATGGCGACCCCTGGAGACATCGCTGAAGTGGTGGTATGTCGCCGGTGCGGTCTGGCTAGCCTGGTTGCTTCTGACTTCTCTTATTAATGATAACCCGATGAAGTCGCTCGCGGCCATGCGTGAAGAATGGCTGTTTGCAGTTGTGTTTGCGGGCGTATATGTGTTGCGGCAGGAGAGATATCGCCGGTGGCTGCTCGCGGCCCTGGCGGTTTCAGTGACCGGGATATCGTTGTACGGCGTGGTTCAGTATTTCACGGGGGTGGCGTGGACGCTTGATGATCCTCTCATGGCGGCGCCACGTTTCGGCTGGCGAGCCGCCGGGTTTTTCACCTACAATACGTTCCAGGCGTTTTTTGCCGTGGCGGCGGCGATGTTTGTCGGACTGGTGGCGACCGGTCGACAGGTTATACCACGCGGCTTTTATAGACTGTATGGTGTCGCGGCGGCGATGACCACGATAGTCTCGTTGCTCAGTTTTGGACGAAGTTCGGTCGCGGCACTGGTGTTGTCGATCGTGTTTTTGCTCGTGGTGTTGGGGCGACGGTACTGGAAAGTGTCCCTGGCTGTTCTGCTGGTGCTGATAATCGCCCTGGCGCTGGTGCCGGGGGCGACGGACAGATATGTCGATGAGTACGACCGGGAGATGGGCGGTCGGTACCAGGGGCGACGGTTGTTCATCTGGGATCACGTGACGCAACTGATTGGGGATCATCCGTGGATCGGGGTTGGCAAAGTGAATTTCCGCTCGGTATATGTGACCTATTTGCCGGAGAACATTTACGAAAAGCGCAAGGTGACGCATGCCCATAACGAGTTTCTGCATGCCGCGGCGATTTCCGGGATACCCGGGGCGGTGCTGTTTGGTGTGTTCTGGGCTTTGGCGCTGGGGATATTCTGGCGGGGGCTTCGACGGTTCGCCGGGGGATGGGAACGGGCCATGTCGGCGGCGGCGCTGGCCGGATCGTT
>JAHIVM010000224.1 GCA_018816665.1 Candidatus Zixiibacteriota bacterium | reverse complement strand
GAGATCGCTGGCATTGCCCTTGGCGAACTGGTGGTCTGGTCCCGACGGATGGCAGGCGGCGCAACTGACGCCCTGTTCGTTGTGAACATCGGCGTTATGGATGTCGTCCCACGAAAAACCGCGTTTTTTGGCGTCGGATTGACCGTGACAAAACACACAGTTTTCATCCGGCGGCGGCCAGGACATGTCTAACGAGATGGAGCCGTCGGCGTTAAAAAAACGCTTGTTGTATGTAACGACCGGTTCATCACCCTTTTTGACCGCACCCTCCACCATAGCAATTCTCGATCCGGCGACAACCGCCCATCGGTAGTTGCCCTGGGAGAGCTGGAAGGAGCGCTCATCGAAATTGTACCCCTCCATATGGCAGACAAAACAGTCAGCCTCCACCACCCCGCTCTTGTCCCAGTTGCTCTGATAGTAATCACCGTCGAGCGACTCCCGCAAATCAGGATCATCGGCGAGGGTCTGATCGTACCGGTTGCCGTCGCGGTCAAGCTCCAGACCGCCGCCGCCCGGATGGCAGGCGCCACAGGGCAGCTTGGAGCCGTTTCCGGCCGAAAAACCGACGAAGTCGTATACCGTCAAATCGATCTCATCGGCACTTTCGTTCTGTTTTTTGGCTATCTGGCGAAGGTACATCGGGCACCATTTGCCCATCATACCGTCGGAAATCTGCCAGGGTTTCCCTTCTTCAACGCCGTAATCATCCGAGACCACGTCCCAGCCCATCTGGAAATGGTAGCCCGATGTAATCTCTTCGTAATCATGGCAGGCACCGCAAGTGGCAGCAGTGGAAAACGGCTTGTCGTCGTTCTCACCCTTGATGGGATTGATTTCGTCCCAGTCCTTGTCCAGGAGGAAAATGGGCGGATGTTGCGCCTGGGTTACAACTCCGAGGAGCAGCACCAAAGAGAGGCTGAGCATTATCAGAAGGCTGAGCCGTTGCATGAGTCCTAGTCCTTTCCCTACAGTATCGCCTCAACCGCGCGTCGCCCAACCCGGCCCCGGCATCGCGACCTGCAAACCAGTTCCATTCAGTGAAGTAGCGTGTATTGCCTCAATACCCCGAGTCCGGTGTATGGCACTCGGTGCATTTGCTTTCCTTCCATTCCTCGTCTATATCCTCGGGGTGGACAAAATCCAACCCGATCAGTTGCTGATCAAGTTCGCTCAGATTTTCCGATGGTCCCTGGGCAATAATCTCGTGGCAGGTGCGGCAATCGTGCGGCACGGAAATACCCTCGCCGTCCTGCATCGTCTCTGAATGACAGCGGAAACACCCGTCGTTTACGAAATGCGATAGATTGTTCTCCCGGACACGATAGTCGGTGGCCATCTCCGGGAAGAAGTTCTGTCCGTAAATGGACTGCAGTTCCGCAACTGCCTGGGCGATCAACTCCTGTTTATCCCTGGCAATCTCAGGATAGTCATCGTCGTAATACTGGTGCAGGCCCGTCGCGATGGCCTGCAGGGCACCGGCTTTCTCCTCGTACTCCTCGTTGAGGAGATCAAGGCCGACCTGGCGAATGTACGGCAGTTCCGGAGATATCTTACGGGTTGACAGAGCCAGATTCAGCGCCGTGGCCGGCGGCTGGAAACTGTGACTGGGACGGTTATGGCAGTCCATGCAGTCAAACCGCCGAATCTCGTGTTCAACCGATGATTCATCGACAGAGTCAACCTCGGTGTTGCGGTAGATGGTCGTATCACCATTGATGTCAACTGACCGGATCCAGCCGATTGTTTGTCTCTTCTCATCCATCGCAATATACTCGACCCGGTTCTCGGTCAGCATATGCCAGTGGATGCCTTCCTGCCGTCCCGTCCGTGGATTGCCACCCCCGATTTTGAGCATAAGGCTGATCGTCCAGGCGGGATTCTCTTCCTCCGTGCGATAGTACGTCCGGGTTACCAGCTTGTCGCCGTAGAACTGCTGCGGCCAATGGCAACCCTCGCAGGTCTCCTGGGCCGGACGGAGATTGTGGACAGGCGTTTCGATCGGTCGCGAATAGGTATTGAGCGCAGTGGCGAACAACTGACGGATGCCGTCGACCTTGGAACGGACATAAAACGATGCTCCCGGGCCGATATGGCACTCCACGCAATGCACCCGGGCGTGGGCGGAATGCTGATACGTGACATACTGGGGCTCCATGACCTGATGGCAGGTTGTGCCGCAGAAGGCATTGGAATCGGTGGCCTCGTAGGCGCGGCTGCCGCTGTAGGCTACCAGCAGGATCAGACCGGCGGAGAGGCCGAGGAACAGCCACAGATTTCTCATATAAGCCGGGTCGGTGGGATCAATCGAAAGATTGAAACGCACCTTTTTGCCTTCTTTCCGGGCGGCCCTGACCTGGACGTAGATGGAGAGCAGGAAAAGAGCGAATCCGACGGTTACGATGAAGGGTGCTCCGATGAAAGTCACGAGAGCGCCGTAAGGGTTGTCATAGCCGGCGGAAAAATCCAGCATGAGCAGCACGAGGAACAGGGCGCCCCCGGCGAGAAATAAGGCTCCCCCGACCGCCGCCAACGGATGTCGAAAGAGGGTTCGTTTTACGGTCGATTCAGTCATCGTTTCACCCTTTACCAAGTGTTCCCGAATCGGAAGACGGTTGCCCGCGTCTCTACCGGGCGACCATCACTTGCGTCTACCGGTAGCCAAACACCTCCGCGTAGATAACGAGGATGATGATTGAGAGACCGATCAGCAGGGCTATCGTGCCGAATATGCGCGCGGTCCGAACCGCTGCGGGCGGAAGAGGCTCAACGAGGTGCTTTTTCAATTCACCGGACTTGACCAGTTCTTCGTACTCACGGGGCCGATCCTCTTTGAGTTCTTCCAACGGCACACGTCCCGTAAATATTACGGTGTCCATCGGGAATTTGTCAGGCCGGAAGTGCGTGTTGAAGAAATGGACCGTAAATATGAACGCCGAGGCCAGCAGGGCTTCGTCGGAATGTACAATAGTAGCAACATTGATAATCCAGCCCGGCAGGAAGCGGGTGAATGTCTCCGGGAACCACAACATGAGTCCGGTGAGGCCGATTACCGCCACGCCCCAGAACACAGCAAAATAGTCGAATTTCTCCCAGTAGGTCCAGCGGCCATATCTCGGGCGAGCACCGAGACCGATAAACCACTTCAATGTCCCCCAGGCCTCGGAGATATCCGTCTTGTTCGGGAGCATCGAGTTGGGGTTGAGAAGCGTCTGCTTCCAGGTCTTGCCCTGGCGACGTTTCTCTCGAATGACGTCAAAAATGTGAATGCCGAAATAGGTAAACGTAATGATGGCACACACGCGGTGAATGAAGGCGGCGCTGTCGGCACCCCCGAGCATACCCGAGAGCCATTGCGCCCAACCCAGGTACGAAAACTTGAGCGTCATCCCGGTCACTGCCAGACCCAGGAAGCTGACAACTACCATTATATGGAGGCGACTGTGCAGCGGTTTGAAGCGGCGATACTCAAGATTCCCCGCGACTTCCTCACGAAGCTTCTTGTGCTGCCTCATAGCCTGGAAGGAACGCGGCAGCCACAGTAGCGTATGCGTGCCGGCCACGATGAGCGTGCCGACCAGTAGGATGGTCATAGACCAGAACGTGTAAAACAGGATCGGGTACTTGGTGCGATCATGGTGTGTCGCGTGAGTCAGGTAGCCGGCGAACTGGCGGTGCGACCCCTCATGACACTTACCACAGGTTTTGACGATGTTCTGGCGCGACAGATGCGAATGCGGATCCCCCGGCGGCAGAATGTCATGAGCGCCGTGGCAGTCATAGCAGTGCGCGGCGGCATCGGAACCAAGGTTTGATACTTTGCCGTGGAATGTCTCGAAATAGGACTTTGTAAGATCCTCGTGACAGGAACCGCACTGCAGCATAACCATGCTGCGGAAATCGTGTTCGTCGGCCCTGGAAATGGTATGTGACTTGTGGCAATCCTCACAGGTAGGAAGCTGCTCTTCACTTTCAGACACCAGCGGCGAATGGATACTCTCCTGAAATTGCTCGTAGATGCCGTTGTGACAGGTGGCGCAGGTGGCGGCAATATTGTCGTCATGAATCGAGGACGCCGAGTTATCGCGCGGCAATACGTGGTGAGCCGTGTGGCAGTCGGTGCACATGGCGGTTACCACCAGACCGCTCTCGAGCAATCCCTTCCCGTGAATACTCATGGAGTACTCGTCAACGATTTCCCTTGGAGCGCTCTCTTCCTCGTTGGCCCGTCGGACGGCTGCCGGGGCGTCAGATTGATGACACTGGGCGCAGAGCCTGGGCACGTTGGCCGGGTAGGTCGGTGACTTGGAGTTGCGTTTTTCCAGCACGCCATGCGTGCCGTGACAGGTAACACACCTGGGCGCGTCGGGATCGCCCCGTTCTTCCAGTTGCCCGTGAGTGCTCGACGCGTACGTGATGACAACATCGCTATGGCAGATGGAGCAATCGACCCGATTCACTACCGTTTCGCACGGCCGATCATGCCCCGGTGTGGCGCCGGTATGACACTGGGCGCAGGTAACTCCCCGATGAGCCGAGCCGTGGGCTTCCAGGGTATCCACAAACAGCGATACGGTCTGGCCGTCGCGGATAAGACTCAGATTTCGATTACTGTGGCAGGCAAGACACTCTTTGTCTGACATGCCCTCTTCGTAGAATACGCGCCTGATTTCGTGAGGCGAATGGCAATCCACACAGGCGGGGACTTTTTCGGGTGATTTCTGCCACAGCTCGCCTCGGATGACTTTCTTATGAACCTGTTCGATCTGACCGTGGCACTTCTTGCACGTTCCGGCAACGTTGTTTCGGTGAATGCTCGATTCAGGATCGGTATGATCCCGGACATTATGTGCCGTATGGCAATCGGCACAAACGGCGGTTACCAGCAATCCCTGCTGGAAGAGTCCCCGGCCGTGGATCGACTGGGAATAGTGGGCCAGAATGCTGTCTTCCGGAATGTTGTAACGCTGAGTAACCGGCGTGCCTTCTTTGTGACATTCGCCGCACATGAACGGGATGTTGAATCGGGCCACACGGGCTTCGGGCGAGGTCACATCGGCTACATCGTGAGCGCCGTGACAGTCCCAGCATCGGGGAGCCAACTCGGCCCCGGCATGCACGGCCTGACCGTGCAGAGACATGTCATATTGCCGGGCTATGTCCTGATGGCACTTATTGCACGAAACACCCTTCTCACCCACATCCGACTCCGCCGGAGAAACGATTTCGTGGTGTCCGTGACAATTCCAGCACTGGGCGACACCCTTGCCGTGAATGCTGGCCTCCTGAATATCGGTCACATCATCGTGGCACTCGCCGCAATTGACCGGCTGGAGTTTCTCTGCGTGAGGATAGTCGTCAAAGCCAGAGAGATCGGCATGGCAGTCCACGCATCCCATGTCGGCATGCACGGAGGACTGAAACCCATCGAGGGAAACAAACACAGAGCGGCGACCGGCGACAGGATTCTCCCGCTCCAGTTCCCGGTCTTCATGGCAGGACATACAGGTTTCTACATCGTCCTGGGCGTACGCCAGCCCGGAGACTCCGCCGATCAGACACCAGACAAAAAGCCAGATTGCCGGCGACGGCAAAGCGGCCCGAGCGGAACGTGCTCCCCTGCCATTGGCGTGTGAAACCATGATGTGCCCTTTCCCTCTACCACGCGGAGCTGGCCCGCGTTCAGCGGACCAGCTCGCACGTACAACACGGTACAAAAAACAATCCTAGAAGTCAATCTGTACGCCGGAGCGTACCATGATCAGGCTTCCGGACTCAATGCCATATACGTAACCGGCATCATCGGTCAGGTCAGTGTAGTCAGCATCGGTCGTCCAGGTGACGGTCGGCGAGAGCATATACTCAAAGCCGGCCCCGACTCGAATAAACGAGAAGTCGAGATCCGAATACTGGTACATATCAGTAAAATCGAAGTCCTGATGTGACAGCGCTGCGGCCGCATCGGCGGCCAGCTCCGGCATCTGGACCTCATTGAGCTCGGCGGTTGACTTGTTGAAAGTCACGGCGCCAAACACACCCAGCTTCTCCGAGGCGCGATAGTTCGCGTTGAAATACACTGAATGGTTGGTCGTTTCATAGTCTTCCATCGAGTACAGCGTACCAAAATGTTTCGCATAGATAAGCGAAGAATCATCTCCGACCCCCACGGGGTCGCTAAATAGATGACCCGCTCAGCCATCGAAGAGGGCGATGGTTACCGGCCCTCTTGACTTGGCAAGCATCATTTGATATCCGGCCGAGACAGCCCATTGCGGATTCGGCGTCAGGTTCAGACCAACCGACGGCGTGAACTTGCTATGCTTGACATCAAGCGAGTCCAGATCGCCGTTTTTGTCCATCACAACCTTCAGCCCCATATCTACTCCGACTGTGGGACTCGGACGGAATGTCGCTTTCCCTTCAATCTCATGGTAATCGGTCGGAGCCGTCGTGATAGGCTGATACCGGAGCGCCTCGCGCTGGTGGTAGAAGGCGTGGAACGGTAAGGTCCACGAAGTGTCTACAACCATGACTTCACGTCCCCGGGCCTCAAAAAGACCTCTGGCCGAGACAAACGGGTCACTGGTCTTTTCAAAGCGATACTTCGCCCATCCGGAGAACTTGCTCCCCTTGCGATAGCGGAGTTTGGCCTGACCGATGAACGTCTTGCTCGCGTAGTCCTCGTCGGGATAGTCATCCCGCTTCAGATTCTCAAAACCGATCAGGGCACTCAGCGTCATACTCTTGTTCAGACGGTGGATAAGCTCGGCTGTTCCCTTGAGGTCAAACCGATCCAGAGTCGAATAACGAGTATAGTCAAAGTCCACCTGCGGCCCCGGCCGACCGGCCCGGAAAATAGGCAGATCGATGAACGGATCATCGGCTGTCTGGCGCAAGCCGCTTGCCCGCACCACGAGACGGGTCGAGGGCGAAAGCACGGTTGACAGAGCCGCGGCTCCGGACCAGGCCTGCGTTTCAAGCTGTGTGTTTTTGTTTTTGGCAACACTGTAGCCTACTGAGCCTTTGTACTTCGTACTCTGCCCCAGTTTACCTTTTGCCCGCACCTTGTTGTTGATCTTCTCCGTTTCCGGAGCTTGATCAAACACCATCGTGACTTCGTCGAAGTTCTGACGAGAGCCGAATTCGGCCTGCGATCCGCCGTTGCCGGGGTGTTTGGCTTCGTCGTAATAAGCCGACGGCGCCATGCCCTGGGGCTGGAAGACGCGGTAGCCGAACTCGTAACCGACAGTATGATTCTCAGCGACATCAGCCTGAATCCCTACCTCGAACGCATGCGTGCGATCCTGGAACTTCACGGTCTGCGAAGTTACGTGGCAGGAGAAGCAATGATCGTTGGACTTGCCCTGAGTGGAGCCGTCCTCAAG
>JAHIVM010000223.1 GCA_018816665.1 Candidatus Zixiibacteriota bacterium | reverse complement strand
CTGGCCGAGACGGATGCCTACAACTTCTCGCATCTGCCGCGCATGGCCACCGCGACTATGATCAAGGCGTTTTACAGTCCCGAAACCAAAGACGTGATCGGCGATTACGATGCCAAGAACGCTTTCTCCGGGGGACTTCCCGAGAACTTCTTCTCCTGGCATCATCTGTCGCGGGCACAGTACCTGGAGGCCCGTTCACTGCTGGCCGGGTACATCCTGTCATCGCAGGGCGACCGGGTGTCGGCGGCCAACTCGGTCGAGGGACGATTCCCGTTTTTGGATTATCGCATTGCCGAGTTTGCGGCCAAGGTACCGCCGTGGCACAAAATCCTGGGGCTTAACGAGAAGTATATTCTCAAGCGGGCCATGACTCAGGAACTGCCCAAAAATATTCTGGACCGGGTGAAGCAGCCGTACATGTCACCGGACTCGAACAGCTTCGTCCAGCTTGATTCACCGTCGTATGTGGCTGAGCTTCTCTCCGAGGACGCCATCAATGCCACCGGTGTGTTTGCCTCCGGCGGAGTGACCCGTCTGGCGGACAAGTGCCGGAAGATGGTCCATAAGCATCTGAGTTTCAAAGACAACATGTCGTTTGTGGGAATCCTGTCCACGCAAATACTGATGGATAAATATATCACACACTTCGAACCGGCCGATCCGTTACCGCGCGATGCTTTTCACGTGTGGCACGATCAATCGTAATCTGCGCGGAGAGCCCTTCATATCCATGACATCCCGGACGGGGGTACTCCTCCATCCACAATCAGGACCCGTCAGGGTATCTTGACAAATCGGTCGCAGTTTGCTATGGTAGATTGTTAGCGAGGCGCATCGGGATCTCCGCAGTTGGTCGGTATCCGGCCGGGCCAGAATTCCGCGCGATTGCCACAGCCGCGCCTCACCCGTTTCATGCCAGTGTCGATCCAAACCTGCGATGTGATCCGATTCCTCCTGCGGCGAGGCCTCCGGGTTTTCAGAACTGGGATGAAGTGTGACGTTGATCGGTTTTGGATCTCACGTCTAAAGACGCGGGGTACCGGTTGCCTTTGATATAGACTAACTCAGACCCGTTTCGGAAATGAGCACACCAGCTATGAGCACAGAAGCCCCCTATCACATCCTTCTGGTCGATGACGATCCGCGCGTACTCGAAGGGTTGACCGTCCTGCTCGAAACAGACTACACCCTGCTCTCGGCCACGTCCGGTCCCCAGGCCCTTGAGATAATCCGCTCGAACGACACTATCGCAGCTGTCGTACTGGATATCAAAATGCCCGGCATGGACGGTATTCAGACCGGGCGCGCCATCCGCGAGGAACGTCCGGAGCTATCGGTGATTATCCATACCGGCTTTCCGGGCGAGTACGATGAAGACAGGATCGTCACCAGCGAGCGACCGTTTGCCTATGTCGAGAAGGGCGGTCCAACCAGTCGGCTGCTGTGCGCCCTCCGCAATGCGGTGGATCGCTACGAGGCGCGACGAAATGTCGAGCAACTGACGGCGATCGCCGAATCGGCCTTTGAATTGATCGGCAGGTCCGGAGTCATGCGGGAGGTGTACACATCCATCCTGAAGGTGGCGCCGACCGACCTGAAGGTCATGATCCTGGGTGAGAGCGGCACCGGCAAGGAACTGGTAGCCCGGGCCATCCATAAGTTCAGCGCGCGACGGGACAAACCTCTGGCGATTTTCAACTGCAATCACAAGTCGCCGGATCTCGTGGAATCTGAGTTGTTCGGCCACAGTCGGGGAGCCTTCACCGGGGCGGTGGCGGATCGAATCGGGCTTTTTGAATATGCTTCCGGCGGCACGGTATTCCTCGACGAAATTGGCGATCTCGATTTCACTACCCAGGCCAAATTGCTCCGGGTGCTGGAGCGAGGCGAGTTCCAGGTGGTTGGCGGCGGTACCGAGGGCCGACACACCGATGTCCGGGTGATATGCGCCACGCATCGCGATCTCGAGGCCATGGTCGCCGATGGGAAATTCCGGGAGGATCTGTTTTTCCGCCTCAGCGGATTTGTGATTACCCTGCCGCCGCTGCGTGAGCGCAAAGACGATATACCGATGCTCACGCAGAAGTTTGCGGAACAGTTCACCAACAGGCTCCAGATACCGGCCGTCTATTTCGACAGCACCGCCATGGATGTGCTGTTGAATTATGACTGGCCCGGCAATGTTCGCTGGCTCAGAAGCACGATTGAATCGATGATAACCATGTCTGATTCTCAGTTCATAGTCGGCGACGATGTCGCGAAACAACTGAAACTCAATCCGGGCGATCATACCAACGGCGACGGTTTGGGGCTTAGGGCGCGCGTGGAGGAGTTTGAACGCAACTGCATTATCAAGGTGCTTCACGAGACCGACGGTAATGTCGATGCGGCGGCGCGCCTGCTCTCGCACGATCCCAGCAACCTTCGCAAGAAAATCCGCAAACACGGTATTGCGATCAAATAGGCGGGATATCCTGTTTGTGAGACGAACATGCATCTGTTGGCTGATGGCCCTGCTGCCTCTGCTTGCATCGTACGCGTCGGTGCGAGCGGTGGAACGCCTGTCCATCGACGCCGGTGTCGACACCACCTACCTGCCCTATCGACTGGTTACCCTGCAGGATAATCACGAGTCCAACCGGGGCGCGCAGCTCAATCGACTGGCATACATTATAGAGCCCGGTCGCGGGGATTCCTCACAGGCCCTCATTCTCAAAATATACAACGATCATCGGCCGGACTACCCGGCCATCATCGGCATGGGGCGCAGCCCCCTGTATGAACTGGTCGACGACGACGCGGTTCCGTTGACTGTCCGTTTCTGGGACGTTTATCGGGACAACGGGACGGACAGCACCACAGTCTGCGGTGCGGGACATCGAAACGACTCTGCGTTTCTTTTTCGTCTCGACCCGTATACCGATCAACGTCGCCTGCTATTCCTTATGACCGGAGAAGATGCTACCGGCGACAGCGCCTGGGTTCCCAACCTGGAAATACTGTCGATTGTTGATTACGATTACGATGGGCGACACGAAGCCTTTGTGTATGTCAACCGTGAGCGCGACGCGGGTCAACGAACCCTGTTCTGCATCGAAATGGAAGCAATGCGCATTGAATGGCAACTGGAGGTCGCCTCTCCGCTTAGCCGCAACGCGGGCTTCTGGAACTGCGGTGACTCTACCCGGCCGGCGGTGGCGTTTGTGGGGATGTGCCGGGGGCAGGGGGCACAGGATGCCAACTTCGATGACCATCACGGTTTTTTCGCTGTCGTTGACACCTCGGGCAAACTCATTCACCAGCGAGTGTTATCCCACAAATCCGACGGTGTCCTGCTGGCTCCCGGGGAGTTGCCGGGCTGCGCGTACCTGGGTCACAGCTTCCGCGAGCCTTTGAGTTACGACAGCGTGCTGGCGCTTGAGCGAGCGGGGATGGCCGATACGCTGACGGGCGACGGGTTCTGGATTTCAAAAGTCAATCGGGAGGGCGAGATTGTCCACACCGGTCGACTTGACGCCGCACCCCTGAATGTGTGGTTGCGCCCCCTCGGT